>JAPKMV010000819.1 GCA_026645635.1 Caldilineaceae bacterium | reverse complement strand
CGGCAACCAACTCCTCGGCAATCTGGTGGCGCGCGTCTTCGAAGATGACAACCAGAACGGCGCCTGGGAAGTGGGCGAGCCGCCCCTTGCCGGCGTCACCGTGACGTGGACCAATGAATTTGGCGGCAACGCGGTGGGCGTGACGCCGGCCAGCGGCATCCTCACCTGGACCGCGCAGCCGGTGGGCGGCTACACCGTCATGCAGGGCGTGCTGCCCAACTATGTCGCCACCACGCCGATCACGCGCACGGCCACGGTGGTGGTCAACACCACTGCCACGGTGGATTTCGGCCAGCGCCAGAGTACGCGCTGTGTCGAGGGGCAGAAGATCGACGACGACCATGTCGGGCTGCCCGGCTGGGAGATTCGCGCCCAGCTTGTCGACGGCAGCGGGCCGATCTACATGGCCACGACTGGCGCAGGCGGCTTTTTCGTCTTCCCGAACCTGCCCCTGGGCGTCTATCGCTTCTGGGAAATCCAGCAGACCGGTTGGTCGCCGGTGACGCCCGCGGAGTTCGAGGCGCCGATCCTGGAGCCGGGCGACCAGTGCCTGCGCATCCGTTTCAAGAACCGCCTGGGGCCACCGCTGACCGAAGCCGTCGGCAACGCGCGCACGTACCTGCCGCTGATCAGTGAGAGCGGCGCCGCACGCAGCGTGCGCCAGGCGCACCTCCCCCTGGCAACTACGCCCACGCCCGTCGGTGCGGGCTGCGTCGCCGGGCGCAAGATCGACGTCCTGCAGGCCGGTCTCCCCGGCTTCGACATCAGCTTGACGCCGCTGGGCGGCGGCGCCGTGCGCACCACAGGCACCAACGGCTTCGGCGATTTCCGCTTTGACGGCGTTGCACCCGGCGCCTATGTGGTGGCGGAAGCGGCCAAGATCGGCTGGATCAACGTCAGCCCGGCGCAGGTCAACGTGACCGTGCTGGCCGGCAGCCAGTGCGCCACGGTACAGTTCGAGAACCGCCAGGCGACGCCGACGCCCACACCCACCAACACGCCGACGCCGACAAACACGCCGACCAATACCCCGACGCCCACCAACACGGCCACGCCGACCCACACACCTACGTCAACCCCAACGGCGACTGCGACGCCCACAGCGACTGCGACGCCCACGGCCACGCCGGAGCCGTTGATCCGCGGCATCCTGCACCCCAAGGGAATTGCGGTGAACCCGCTGACAAATCAACTCTTTATCGCCGGCAAGGGGACCGGGCGACTCTACAAGGTGGATGGCGGGACGAACAGTGTGCTGGCGTCCTGGCCCAGCGGCAGTGAACCTTTCGGCGTGGCGGTGAACCGCAACACCAACCGGGTTTACGTCGCCAACTACGCCGGCGCCACCGTAACAATCTTCGACGGCGCCAGCGGCGCGCTGCTCAAGACGATCGACTTCGCGCCTCTGAGCTATGGCCAGCCCTCCTATGTCGCCGTAGATGAGACCCTCAACCGCGCCTACGTCTCACTGCACGCGGGCGGGCGCCTGGCCGTGATCGACGGCGCCAACAACCTGCTCACGACGGTCGAGGTCGGCGGCGGCGCGTTCGGCGTAGCCGTGCATCCTGGTTTCGAGCGCGCCTGGGTCAGCACCCGGGACACGGATTCCGTGACGGTGGTGGATACCAGCGACAACACCCGGCTCTGGTCGCAGACGCTCTTTCCCGGCGGCACGCCCTATGCGCTGGCGGTGGACACGGCGCGCAACAAGCTGTACGTGCTCTATGCGCTGCACGGTGAAACCCCAGACCGCGTGGCAATCTATCGGCTGACGGCCAGCGGCGCAGATCGCGAAGGAACGGTGCTGGTGGGCGACGGCGGCGTGGCTGGCGGCACCGGAATCGCCGTCAACGTGACCACCGGCCATATCTTTGTCGCCAACAGTGCGCAGAATAGCGTGTCGGTGATCGACGCTGTGACAAAACAGGTGATCGCCACCGTCGGCGTCGGTGTGGACCCTGGCATGATCGGCGTGAATCCGGCAACCAATCGGGTGTACGTCAGCAACCGGGGCGACGACACGGTGCAAGTTTTGGTGGATGCGTATGTCCGGCGCCGGTAAAAAGGCAACAAAAAACCCATCTGCTGTCCCCCGAAGGGCGGTTTTGGGGCCGCCCACAGCAGATGGGTAACTATTATTATATCCACTTCGGGGGAAAATGCAAATTAAAATTTCGCTGAACGCAAAATAGAATCACAGCCAGCTACGAGCCGGTTGTCTGCGCCTGGGGGCGCGGCTGATTGATCCACTCCTCGAAAAGCCGGCGCAGGGCGGGGTCGGGCAGGTCATCCAGGGCGGTGAGCCAGGTTTCCGTGTCCACGATGCCCCAGCGATGTTCCTGTACGTAGTTCTGCAGGAAGCGGTCGAAGCGGCGCGTGCCCAATGCCTCGCGCAGCCGATCATAGAAGAGGGCGCCTTTGCCGTAGACAATCGTCTCGTACTGGTTGCCGTTGCGAAAGT
>JAPKMV010000818.1 GCA_026645635.1 Caldilineaceae bacterium | reverse complement strand
TCGCTGCACGCTCCTGTGGCGAGCAGGGGAAAGGCTGCCCGTTGAGTGTCAGCGCGTAGAGGTTGGCCAGCGCCGGCGCCGCCAGCGCAGCCACCCCGTCATCCGAGCCGCCAGCCTGCCGCGGGCTAAGCGTCGCCCGGCAGTCCACGGTGTAGGCCATGCCCGCGCCGTCGAAGAGGGTGACCAGGGCGGGCGCGTTGTCCCCGCCCGCACCGCCCGGCGCCTGGAGCGTCAGATTCGCGGCGGTGTAGACCGGCGTGAGTTGGCTGCCGTTGCCCAGGTCCAGCCCGGCGATGGTCGCAAACTGCCCCAGCCGCGCCAGGAAGCTCACCACAGGGAACGCCTCGCCACTACCCGGCGCGTAGCCCGTGGGCCGCTGCACCGTGAGCGTGCCGCTCAGCACCGCCTGCCCGCCGACCTGGAGCCGGTCATAGCCGGTGGTGGGATCTGCGCTCTGCAGCGCTACGACCAGTGCGCCGCCGCCCTCCTGGGCGTAGTTGCCCGTCACCTGCAAGAGCGAACCCAGCGGCTCGATAGCCACCGTGGCCGCATTGGTCAGGTTGCCCTGGATCACCCCGCGCCCGCGCAGGACGCCGCCTTGCAGCAGCAACGCATTGTTGTTGCGCACATTGCCGCCCTCCAGCACCGTTTCGCCGCCGGTCTGCGTGTAGCTGTTGAGCAGCCAGACCGACCCGCTGAGCAGGCGCAGCACGCCGCGATTGGTCCACTGGCCGTAGAGGTTCTTCTGACCGGGGCCGCCCGCCTTGACCATTACGCCTTCGTTGATGACCGTCGGCGGCGTCTGGTTGAAGTAGCTGAGCGCGTTGTCGGTCGTCATTGTGAGCGTGGCGGTCGGCAGGTTGTGCAGCGTTGCGCCGTTGCTCAGGTAGAGGTCGCCGCCCGTCCACAGCGTCGCGCCGGCCAGCCGCAGCAGCCGCCCATCGCTCTGCTTGGTCGTGCTGTCGAAGATCGCATCGCCTGCGATGTGGGTCGCGCCCGCGCCGCGCAGCGTGCCATAGCTCCAGGTGAAGACCCCGGTCACGGTCACCGCGTCGCTGCCGTTGAGCACGCCGCCGCCTTCCATGCGCAGGTGCGGGATGGTCACGACCTCGCCGCTGTTGAGCAGCAGTTCGCCGCCGTTGAGGGCGACCAGGCCGCCCAGCGCGGTGAGCGTCGCCGTGGGCGCCAGGGTGATGCGCGCCGCGTTGCTCCCCGTCTCCGTGGTCCCGGTGAGGTTGTAACCGCCTTCGACCAGCACCTGGGTGTTGGCGCGCAGCCGGCCACCGCCGGTCACGCTGGCGCCGGGGACGATGCGATGCACGCCCGTCGACAGTTCCAACACACCCCCTGCGCCGATGCGCAGCGTGCCCGTGGTCGTGCTGTTGTTCTGCAGGCGCAGCGTGCCGGTGAGCACCTCGATCACGCCGCTGTTTTCCACCTGCGGATTCATGCTCAGCATGCCGCTATGCGCCGAGCGCACGATCGTACCCTGGTTGTCCAGCACCGGCGCGACGCCGCCAGAGTAGGTCATGCTGTCGCTGGTGCGCAGGTCGAGAACGCCGCCGGCCAGGTTGGTGATGCGGCTGCCGTTGGAGGCATAGATCGCACCTTGCTGCCAGACGATGCTGCCCGCGTTGCGCAGGTGAAAGCCGTTGAGCTGCTTCGTGCCGGCGCCGAACCAGCCGCGCGCGCCCGCCGCAATGAGCAGGTCGCCCGCACCTTGCAGCGTGCCATCCGTCCAAGTCATCACCTCCGTCACCTGGAGCGGATTCTCCGTCGTCAGCGTCGGGTTGTTCTGGCCGACCACCAGCACCGGCGCGCTGACTGTCTGCCCCGTGCGCAGGTTCAGCGCGCCGCGGCGCAGTTCGACGCGGCCCAGGCTGAGCGGGTCGCTGCCCGGCAGCAGGTTTAGCCCGCCCGCCGTCTCGACCACGGTCGCACCGCCCACCGCATACGCGCCGGCCACATCCATCGCGCCGCCGTTGACATGCACCGTGCCCAACCCCTGCACCGTGGATGGCGCCGTGTGGCTGAAGTTGGCCGTGAACTTGAGCACACCGCCCGCGTCCGCAGTGAAGACACTCTGATTGGCGCCGCCCTGGCGGAAGGTGAACACGCCGGCCCCGGCGCGCACCTCGCCCAGATTGTTGACGATAAAGTCCACGAAGGTCTCTGCGCCGGCCGACTTGACCAATTCGCCCTCGATCAGCAGCGTGGGGCGCGCGCCGGTGTTGTTGAAGTATTCCAGCGTCCCGCCGGCCTGCACGTCGAAGCTGGCGCCGGGCAGGATGCGCAGGATGGCGCCGTCGTTGGCGCGCACATTCCCGGCGCTCCAGACACCCTGGCTGGCCACCACCAACGAGCGCCGCAGCAGATACTTGTTCCAGTCATACCCCGGCTCGCCCGCGACCAGGTTGGCGCTGCCCGCCACATAGGCGACGCCGTCGCCGCGCAGTGTGCCGCCGCCTCA
>JAPKMV010000817.1 GCA_026645635.1 Caldilineaceae bacterium | reverse complement strand
GCCGGAGCCTGATGTCAGGCAGCGCTGCGCAGAATTGAACATTGAACTTGCACGTTAGGACAGAATAACCGGTATGGCGACAACGAACGGCTCGACCCCAGATAAAAAGCCCATCCTCAAGGTGCAGGGCCTCAAGACCTACTTCTATACGGAAGACGGTGTGGTGCAGGCGATCAACGGCGTCGACTTCACGGTGGCGCCCGGCCAGGTGCTGGGCATCGTCGGCGAGTCAGGCAGCGGCAAGAGCGTCACCTCGCTCTCGATCATGCGCCTGCTGCCGGCGTCAGGCAAGATCGTCGAAGGGCAGATTCTCTTCGAGGAGCGCGACCTGGCCCAGGCCAATGATGCAGTGATGCTCGACATCCGCGGCAACGACATTTCGATGATCTTCCAGCAGCCTACGAGCTGTCTCAACCCGGTCTTTCGCATCGGCGACCAGATTGCTGAGGCGCTGGTGACTCATCAGGCGCTGCCAAAAGAAGAGGCGGAGGCGCAGGCAATCGAACTGCTGCGCACCGTGGGCATCGCTGACCCGCAGCGCCGCTTCAAGAGTTATCCGCATGAGATTTCCGGCGGCATGGCGCAGCGCGTCATGATTGCCATGGCGCTGGCCTGCAAGCCCAAGCTGCTGATTGCCGACGAGCCGACCACTGCGCTCGACGTGACGATTCAGGCGCAGATTCTGGATCTGATGCGCAAGCTGCGCACCGAGACCAGCACCGCCATCATCCTCATTACCCACGACATGGGCGTGATCGCTGAGATGTGCGACATGGTCGCGGTGATGTATGCCGGCCAAATTGTCGAGCACACCGACGTGATGTCGATCTTCGACGAGCCGCTGCATCCCTACGCCGAGGGGCTGCTGGCTGCGATTCCGGTGCTGGGCGTGGTGCAGGAGGAATTGGCCGTCATTCCCGGCTCGGTGCCCAACCTGATCAAACTCCCGCCAGGCTGCAAGTTTGCCCCGCGCTGCCCCTACGCCAAGGAAGTGTGTGTCCAGCGCGAGCCGCAACTGGTCGAATACAAGCCCGGCCACAAAGTGCGCTGCTTCATGCGCGACCCAGAACTGGCCGAGCAGTGGGCCGGCGTCGAGAAAGCCACCTGGCACTTCACCGGCGACGAGATTTTGGCGCCGATTTTGGAGCCGGCGTAGGCTGGCGCCGTATTCGTCAGCAATTTGGCATCCACATCAAAGGTAGCCGTTGAGTCAGCGGAGCTTTGGGGACACGAATTCTGACGAATTGAAAAACGAAGTTTTGTGTACATTCGTCAAAATTCGTTAAATTCGTGACCTGGTTGAATCTTTGAACTCTCTTGTTCCGTGTTCTATTGATTGACAACAAGATTCCTGGCACAACCTAGTATAGGAATTACTCATGACTGTTTCCGTCCCTGTTGCTCAAAAGGACATGCTGGTTGTCCAGAACCTCAAGACCTATTTCCCGGTGCGGGCGGGTGTCTTCCAGCGCGTCGTCGCCCACGTCAAAGCTGTCGACGATGTCTCTTTCACCGTGCGCGAGGGCGAGACTTTCGGCCTGGTGGGTGAATCCGGCTGCGGCAAAACCACCGTCTCTCGCACCATCCTGCGCCTGATCCCGGCGACCGGAGGCTCGGTCTTTTTCGATGGCCAGGATGTCTTCAACCTGCGCAGCAACGAGTTGAAGGCGCTGCGCCGCAACATGCAGATCGTCTTTCAGGATCCCTACTCCTCCCTGGACCCGCGCATGCCCGTCGGGGATATCATTTCCGAGGGACTGTTGATCCACGGCATGAAGGACAGCAAGCAGCGCAACGCGATTGTCCAGGAGATGCTCGACAAGGTGGGACTCAACCCTTACCACGCGCACCGCTACCCGCACGAATTTTCCGGCGGCCAGCGCCAGCGCATCGGCATCGCCCGCGCGCTCTCGCTCAACCCGCGTTTCATCGTCTGCGACGAGCCGGTTTCCGCGCTGGATGTTTCGATCCAGTCGCAGATTCTCAACCTGCTCAAGGCGCTCCAGCGCGAGTTCGGCTTCTCGTATCTCTTTGTAGCCCACGACTTGAGCGTGGTGGAGCACATCAGTGACCGCGTCGGCGTCATGTATCTGGGCAAGTTGGTAGAGGTGACCACGCGCGAGTCGCTCTACGAAGAGCCGCTGCATCCATATACGCAGGCGCTGCTTTCCGCCATTCCTACGCCGAATCCGCGCCGTCGCCGCGAGCGCATCGTGCTCAAGGGCGAAGTGCCCTCACCGCTCAACCCGCCGACGGGCTGCCGCTTCCACCCGCGCTGCCCCATCGCCAAGGAGATCTGCAGCCAAGAGATTCCGGTGCTCGAGGAGAAGCGCCCCGAACACTATGTTGCCTGTCACCTGGTGGATGTGGTGGGGAAAAGCACGCCGGTGGTGGGGTGAGGGAGTAGTTGATGGTTTACGGTGTCAAGTTTTGATGTTTTGGGGTCGTGGGGTTGTGGGATGAAAGTTGC
>JAPKMV010000816.1 GCA_026645635.1 Caldilineaceae bacterium | reverse complement strand
TGACCCTCACCCGCATCTTCTCGGTGACGATGTGGTACCACTTCGCCTTCATGGCGATCTCGCTGGCGCTCTTTGGGCTGGCGCTCAGCTCGCTCTATCTCTTTCTCTGGTCCGACCGCTTCCCCGCCGAAAAGGTCGAGCGCCAGTCGAGCCAGTGGATGCTGGCCTTTGCCCTGGCGCTGCCGCTGGCCTTCGCCGCCATCATCCGCATCCCCTTCGAGGGCGACATTTCCTGGGAGAGCTTCTTCCAGTTGTCCGCCATCTATGTGCTTGCTGCGATCCCTTTCTTGCTCGGCGGCATGGCCATCGCTTTGGCCTTTCGCCATCGCAGCCAATGGATCGACCGCGTCTATTTCGCCGACCTGGTGGGCGCGGGCATCGGCTGCGCGTTGACGCTGGTGCTGCTCACCTTTGTGCCCGCCCCCCAGTCCATGGTGGTGATCAGCGCGGTGGGCGCGGCGGCGGCACTCCTCTTTGGCTGGCGCGAGCGGATGCTGCGGCTGGCCGGCTTGGGCGTCGTCGCCCTGTTGGCGCTGCTGCTGGTGATCGACCAGCCCACCGGCCTCTTTCAGATCAATCGAGTCAAGGGCGTGGACGAGGCCACCGAGCGCGAGCGCGTCTTCGAGGCGTGGAACAGCTTCAGCCGCGTCGTCGGCTACCGCATCACCAACGCCGAGCTGGAGGGCTGGGGGCTGGCCGGCGACCCCAACCGGCCCACCGTGGCCGAGCAGGTGCTGCTCCTCATCGACGGCGACGCGGCCACGCCGGTCGCGCTTTTCGACGGCGATCTGGAGAAGGCGCGCTACCTGCTCAACGACGTGACCAACCTGGCCTACCTCCTGCGCACCGGCGCCGACGTGCTGGTGATCGGCCCCGGCGGCGGGCGCGACGTGCTGGCCGCGCTCGCCTCTGGCCAGGCGCAGGTGGACGGTGTCGAACTGAACCCGCTCATGGTGCGCGCGGTGGACGAGGACTTCGGCAGCCTCAGCTCGCGCCTCTACAGCCTGCCTAATGTCAACATCGTCATCGACGAGGGGCGCAACTACATCGCCCGCGCCGACAAGCAGTGGGACATCATCCAGTCGAGCCTGGTGGACACCTGGGCTGCCACCAGCGCCGGCGCTTTTGCCCTCAGCGAGAACAACCTCTACACCGTCGAGGCGTTTCAGGATTACCTGAGCCACTTGAGCGAAGACGGCATCTTCACCATGAGCCGTTGGTTCCACGGCGACCGCCCCACCGAGACGCTGCGCATGACCGGCGTGGCGCTGGCCGCGCTGGAGCAGATGGGCGTGGAGAACCCGCACGATCACATCGCCATTGTCGCCAAGCCCGAATCGCTGGTGGCGACGCTGCTGGTCAAGCGCACGCCCTTCACCCTGGAGGATGCGCAGCAGATCGTGGAGGTGGCCGGGCAGCAGGGCTGGACGGTCTTGCAGGCGCCGGGCCTGGTGGCCGAGCCGCCCGTGCGCGACCTGATCTACAACGACGACCGCGCCGCCTTCTACCGCAACTACGTGGCCGACATCGCGCCGACCACCGACGACCGCCCCTATTTCTTCTACACGCTGCGCCTCAACAATCTGGCCGACTGGCAGTACGAGCAGGGGGTCAGCAACCGCAACAACCAGGGCGTCTTCGTGCTCTACAGCCTGGTGGTGATCGTCACCGTGCTGGCGGTGCTGACGATCATCTTGCCGCTCTGGTGGAAGCGCCGCGACGCGCTCGCCCACGTGCCGGGCCGCTGGCGCTACATCGGCTATTTCGCCTGCCTGGGATTGGCCTTCATGCTGGTGGAGATCCCGCTGATCCAGCGCTTCGCCCTCTTCCTGGGCCATCCGGTCTACGCGCTGGCGGTGATTCTTTTTTCGGTGCTGATCTTTAGCGGCGTGGGCAGCTATCTCACCGGGCGGCTGACTGTGCGCCGATCGCCGGTGGCGGTGGCCAGTTGGATGCTGCCGCTGCTCATCGTCACGGTGACGATCTACGCCTTCACCCTCACCGATGTCCTGCGCAGCCTGCTGCATCTGGAACTGCCCTGGCGCATCCTCACCTCGGTGCTGCTGATTGCGCCGCTGGGTCTGCTCATGGGGATGCCGATGCCCCTTGGCATTGCTGCGCTAGGCAGCAGCCGCCCCGAACTGATCCCGTGGATGTGGGGCATCAACGGCGCGACGTCAGTGGTGGCCTCGGTGCTTGCAGTGGCCGTGAGCCTCAACATTGGGCTGCGCGCCACGCTGCTCATCGGCGTGGTGGTCTACGCGGTGGCGTGGCTGCTCATTGCGTCCCTGCGCCGTGCGCCGCAAGTGCAGTCACAGCCGCAACCCGCCTGAACGGCTCAGACATCAGACGCAGAGGAAGTCACCGCATCCCCACGCACGTAGGGGCACGAACTATCGTGCCCCTACTCATGAATCACGCAACTCCTCAGAGCCTGCTTGTAAAGTCACCCCACTTTGACGCAGGGGCGCAAC
>JAPKMV010000815.1 GCA_026645635.1 Caldilineaceae bacterium | reverse complement strand
GCGGATGCCATCTGCGGCCTTGCCTGTATCGGGCGCTCGGAAGACGGCGTAGAGTGGTGTATCGGCGGTGATCGCCGCATCCACCGTTCCCAGGGCGGCCATGTTTTGCAGCCACTGGTAGACCTGCGCCGGGCTGGTGCCGGAGGAGGTGCTCGCCATCCACGGCTGATCGACGGTGGTGAACATCTGCGCAGCCGCGGCCGGCTCGAAGAGCGAGCGGTGCTGCCAGAAGATCGGATCCCACGGGTCGCCGCTGTCGGGGACGGGCTGGCCCGCGCCGGGCAACGGCGCCCAGCAGCGGAACGCGTCGTAGGCGTCGGCGGCAAAGTCGTAGATGGCCTTGCCGGCCACCTGGTTGCGCCCCAGGTAGAGGGAGCCGCCGGTCATCGGCAGCATGTTGATACCGATCACGCAGGCGGCCGCCGCGCCAAAGTAGGTGACGCCGGTCAGCTTCCCGCCCCAGACCATGCCCACCGCCGGCCAGGTGAATGGCCGCCCGCGGCTGTCGGGCTGGGTGGGATAGACGTTTTGATCTTCATTGAACCAGTACTGGAGTGCGGCGTCGGTCTCGATGGCGTGGAGATACGCGCCCAGATCGCGCAGCGCGGTGTTGTTCGTGGCTTCGCCCCACAGCAGCAGCGCGGTGGCAAAGTTGATCGCCTCCGAGGAGGATTCCTGGTTGTTGCCGTCGGCGGCGTTGGCCGGGCCATTCGCCCAACTATGGCCGGCGTAGGGCGCAAAGAAGCGCAGGAAGGGGAAGGTGGTGTCGCTGCGGTCGCCATTGGCCACATCCTTGATCAGCAGCTCGACCATCCCGCCCCACTGGTCGGGCGCAGCCCAGGCTGGGTCGAACTCGGCGATGATGGCCGCGGTGAGCAGGAAGTAGCCGTAGTGGAAATGGTGGTCGTTGAGCAACGTGTCGGAGTAGAAACCGCCGGCGTCGTAGGCGATCATACTCCGCCAGGTGGCGTCGCGATAGAGGAACTTCTGGTCGCCCGCGCCGCTGTAGGTGAGCCAGTCTTCCAGCGTGGTGCGCGCCAGGTTGAGATACTGGTCGCGTGCGGCGGTGTTGCCCACCTGGTTGGCGATCAGGGCAAGCTGCGCCAGCCGCGCCATCTCTTTGCCGCTGAAATAGGAATCGGGCGCGGTGGTGGTCGCAGGCGACTGCGCGAACAGTTGGTTGAGCGTCGTCGTGTAGGTGGGCGAGGTCGCCACCTGGGGCAAGACGGGCAGGACGCCGTGATGGGTCAGCGTGGTGGTGAACGCATTGCCGTCGAAGACGCGCATCTCGCCCAGCAACGAGGTGTAGGTGTAGCTGGTCATCGCTCGCAAGGTGGGCGACGCCAGGTGATTCTGTTGGTGCAGATACAGCGCCTGGAGCGTATGGTTGAGCAGATCGCCGCCGGTGGCCTTGAGCTGCGTGGTGACGTGGAAGCCGGTGGTGACGTGGGCTTTTGCGGCGTCGTAGGCCCAGTTGACGCGGGCATCGGTGGGGAAGGCGTAGGCGCGGCGGCGGAAAAAGTCGAGCGTGGCCGGCCGCTCGTCGGGCAGGATGGCCAGGGAGAAATAGCTGTTGGCGGGCAGATTGGTGATAAAGTAGACCAGGTTGTCGCCGCTGTGGGTGACTGGCGTGCCGGCGGGGCCAAAGATGCCGAAGGTGTGGCGCACCGGGTTGGGTGTCTGGCCGGTGCCGGGGTCGTTGGCGAAGGCGAAGGTGAAACCCAGCGCGTTGGTGTGGCCGGTGGCGGTGATTACGGCGAGCGGGAACGCATCACCCACTGCGAGGGGGCGCAGTTCCACAGATGCGATGTTTGTTGTCTCGAAGAAAAGATAGGGGTTGCCTTCGAGCGCGGTCGTGCGCCAGCTATGGCCCTCACCGTCGCTGGAGTAGGCGGTCATACCCCAGTCGGAGTAATCGGCGAGCCGCGTGTCGGTGACCGCGACCACGTCGCCGTTGCTGTCCTTGAAGGTGAGGGTGAAGTCGGGGAGCAGATTGTGCTGCACAGTGCGATAGTCGCCCTGGAACTGATCCTCGATGTTGTAGTAGTTCGTATAGCCTGCGACCATCTGGTGGCTAAGGCCTGCGTCCAGCTCAAAGCGCAGCGACCAGGGGTGCGGATGCATGGACGTCCCAACTGTTGTTGGCTTTCCAGATCACCGACGAGTACCAGTCGTGGGTCTGCGGCGGCTTGCTGAAGCCGGGCGCCACCATCGGCGTGGCCGTCTGCTGCGGCTCGACGATCGTGCCGCTGTTGTTGCAGGCCAGCACGGCCGGTCCACTGTAGCCGGCAGGGAGCACATCCGTGTAGCTGCCCTGGCCGACGGGCACCGTAGCGTCTCCGCTGCGTTCCTGGGCGAAACTGGTGAGCGTGCCCAGGGTCGCCGCCAGGACGATGGCGCCGAGCACCGCACCCAACAAAGCCCACCGTGTGCGTCGGCGCGCGTCTGCGCGCCGATCCGGTTGGCGATCCGCTTGCCAA
>JAPKMV010000814.1 GCA_026645635.1 Caldilineaceae bacterium | reverse complement strand
ACCAGAGCAGTTCGGCTTCGATGCCGCCGCCAGGGATCGCTTTGACGAAGGTCGCATGCAGGTCGGCGCTCTCGCTCAGCCCGTAGGTGATCCAGCGCGGGCCGCGCGTCGGCGCATAGGCGTGCACCTGCACCGCGCCGGGGTCGTCGATGCAGGCAATGATCTGCCCGTCGCGTTCGACGCTGTCGGTGAACTGCATAAAGGCGCGGCGGAAACTGGCCGGCGTCGGGTAGCAGTCCGGGTGGTCCCACTCGACGTTGGTCACCACGGCGATATCGGGCTTCAGCCCCAGGAACATGCGGTCATATTCGTCCGCTTCGATCACGAACTCGGGCGCGCTGCCCGCTGCGGCGCTGCCGTAGACAGGCACATCCGCGCCGATGATGTAACCGCAGTCGATGCCGCCTGCGCGCAGCGCCTGCACCGTCATTGCGGTGGTGGTCGTCTTGCCATGCGTCCCGGCGACGGCGATCAGCCGCCGGCCGGCCAGGAGCGCGGGCAGGAATTCGTCGCGCTTCACCACCGGGATGTTCATTTCCACCGCAGCGACTCGCTCCGGGTTGGCCGCATCCACGGCGCTGGAGATCAGCAGCACATCCGGGCGCTCCCCGGCGGGCAGATGGGCGAAACGGGCTGCCGAGTGACCGATATGCACGGCCGCGCCCAGTTCCGCCAGCCGCGCCGTGTTGGCGCTGGCCTGACGGTCGCTGCCGCTCACCTGCACGCCCAGTTCCAGCAGCACGGTGGCGATAGGACTAAGCCCCGCCCCGCCGATGCCGATCAGGTGGACGCGCAAATTGGGGTCGCGCGCCCGCAGTCGTCTTTGCCAATTGCCCGGCTGTTGCCGAACGTGATCCGCTGTTTCCACGTTACTCACATCTCATTTCCAAATCTTGAGCAGCAAAAGCGCCGTTGCCGGCAGCGCCCAGTAGACTGGATTACTATCAAAAACATTCTGCGGCAGATAGCTCACCATGGTGTCGCCGGTTGTCGTGAGCGGCATCTGAAACAGTGCCAACGGGTACTTGAACTTGTCGGCGTAGTACCATAATGTGCCCGCCACCAGATAGCCGTTGATCAGACCCACCACCAGACTCAATCCCACGCCCAGGCAGCCCTTGCGCTGTTGGCCGCCATAATCGAACGTTTTGCCCTGATAGGTGGCAAAGACAATCCCCACAAAGACGACCGTGTAGCAAAGAAACAGAAACAGGTTGAGCGTTGCTTCATCGATGCCGAAAATACTGCTGCCGATCTGCGCAAACAGGTCGTCCAGCACCTGGTCGTCCAGAAAGCCAAGGACTGCGATCACGTACATGATCACGACGGTGTTGCCGAGTTCTTTGCTGTAGCCGCGCACCAGGCCGATAAAGCCAAAGATGACGGCTATGGCGAGATATACACCCTCAATCGGCCCCATGCTGGTCAGCCATCCTCGTCAATTGATGCTTCCCTGGCCATAGCGCGCTTACGATCATGACTTCGGTTTCTCGCTCGGCTTGCTGTTCTTGCTGCGCAACGTGAAGGCTGCAATGAGCAAGATCACAAAGATGAGGATGAACCAGGCTTGTCCGCTCACCGGTGTGATGATCTCCCAGAGTCCGCGCAGGAAGTCGAAAATCCGCGTGAAGAATGCAATGGTCAGGTCGATGATGCTCTGCAGCGGCGCTTCGGCGAAACTGCCGTCGGACAACTCGACCAAGTTGCCCAGAATGGGCAGCAGGATGGCGGCAAACACCAGCCCGTTGATCGCGCCGAACACGAAGCCGAGTCCGCCCTTCTTGCTGCGCGAATTCCAGCGATTGTCGCTCAAGACAATATAGGCAACCATCACAATCAACGCCCAGACAAGAAACAGAAAGCCAGATTCGTTTTCTGTAGTGACAACATTCGGTGCATCGGCCAGCGCTTGCAAGGCCTCCGCGCTGTCTTCGCCCAGACCGCCAGCCGAAACGAGCGCCACGAATTTGCCGAAGAAATTCGCCAGCCGCACCAGGATCGTGCCGCGCTCTTGCAGCACCACCCACGCGCCGACCGTGATCACCAGCAGCCAGATCTCGCGGGCTGCACCGCGGCGATAACCGAGCCAGCCCCAGAAGCCCAGATAGAGCAAGAAGGCGATCACCACCTGTGTCTGGAGAGTCACACTCGACCTCTCTGCCCGGCCAACTTTTCCAATTCCGCCGCGATACGCTGCGCCGCATCCGGCGTAGCCATCGCAGCCAGCGCCGCCTCCATCCGCTTGCGCCGCTCGCCATCCTGGAGCAGCCCGGCCACCGTCGGCCCCAGTTGCTGCGGCAGATCGACGTCTTCCACGATCATCGCGGCGCCGCGGCTCGCCAGCACCTGCGCGTTGTCCATCTGGTTGACGCTGTGCAGCGGCGCCAGGATCGACGGCAGCCGCGCCACCGGAAACTCGCCCAGCGTGCTCGCGCCGGCGCGAGCCACGGTGAGGTCGGCGCCGGCCAGCGCCAGCGGCAT
>JAPKMV010000813.1 GCA_026645635.1 Caldilineaceae bacterium | reverse complement strand
AGGCCGCCGCGCCGACAAAGATGCCGCCGAAGATCGCCAGCAGCCAGCGAGAGGGTCGATTGGAAGTCATGGCAACGCTCCTTGTGGCGGTATCGCCGTCGCCTTGCCGGCCAGCACCGCATCATCTGCCACCAGATACCGAACGATCAATACCGCAGAAACAGAGTATAACAGATTTGCGGGTGCGTGCGGTTTGCAACCACACCTGCGTCAGACTGCCCTTTGTCCCGATTTTCTCTGCGTTTCTCTGCATCTCTGCGCCTCCGCGTCAAATCAGGTGGCTTTACAAACGGTTTCTTGGAACCGGCTGCCGCCAACAGATTGACAACCAACGCCGCGCCGACTAGACTACAGCTATTCTGTCAACCAAGACTGCATTGTCGCAGAACCAGAAGCGAGCAGCGCTATGTCCCATTCCATCACTGAACTCTGCACGTTGATGCCAACGCCCGTTGCGCGCGACGAGGCCGACCTCCACGCCATCGAAATCAACCCGGCCAACCTGCCGCCCATCGACCCGCTCACCGCCCACAAGGAAGGTGCGCTCCACACCGCCCGCTGCTGGCCCTGCGGCGCGACGTTGCGCGTGGCCTTTCTCGCCGGCGAGCGCGCCGTTCAGGAGCGGGTCATGGCCATCGCCCAGGAGTGGACGCAGTACGCCAACCTCAAGTTCGCCTTTGTCGATGACCCCGACGCCGAGATTCGCATCACCTTCGACCCGCGCGCCGGCTCCTGGTCCTACCTGGGCACGGACAGCACGCTGCCGGGGCTGCGCGGGCGTGCCAGCATGAACCTGGGCTGGCTCACCCCCCACACGAGCCAGACCGAATATCGCCGCGTCGTGCTCCACGAGTTCGGCCACGCACTGGGGCTGATCCACGAACACCTTTCGCCCACGGCGCGCATCCCGTGGAACGTGGCCGCAGTGCTGCGCTTCTACCGGGAAACCAACGGCTGGAGCGACGAGTACATCCGCAGCAATGTGCTGGAGCCGATGGCCGTGGACCGCAGCACCCGCTTCGACCCGCAGTCGATCATGCTCTACCCGGTGCCCGCCGATCTGCTCACCGACCCGGCCGCCGCGGTGCCGTGGAGCAACAGCGAACTGTCCGACCTGGACAAAGCGTTCATCAGGACGATTTATCCCTTCACTACCGAGTAGATTATGTCAACTCAACCTGCGAACGCCGACCGGCGCGCACAAGCCTACGATCTGCAACTCACCGTCAACCGTCTCCAGGGAGCGTTGAGCGACGCCGTGGCGCCGGACGAAGTCGACCGCATCCTGGCCGAGCTGACCGCAGCCCAGGCGGAGCTATTCGCCCTCCAGGAAGCGCTGGCGGCGCAGGACGCACCCGTCGCCAAGGGGCTGGAAGCCGTCAACAGCCGCGGGGTCAGCGTCAACGAGCTGGCGACCACCGTCAGCCTGCACCTGGCCTACATCCCGACAGCCATCTACCACCTGCTCGACCCGCAGCAGCACCGGCTGATCGACTGCACTGTGCACAACACCGGCTTCCAGAAGCGCCGCGTGGTCGTCACCGTTTTTATCGAGCACTATTCGGCGCAGGCGGTGACGACACTCGAGCTGGACAAGGGCGCGGCGCAGACCGTGACGCTGATGCCCACGCTCTTTGCCGAACGCATCGCCGCGCTCCATGAGCTGACCCGGGCCACCGTCCATGTGAAGATCGCCGATCCTGCGGGCAGCGTCGTCGCGCACACCACCCTGCCGGTCTGGCTGCTGGCGCGCAACGCGGCGCCCCTGGCCGTGCGCGACCCCGCCACCGGCCAGTGGAACGACTTCTCCCCCTACCTGGGCGCCTTCGTCACGCCCAACGAGCCGTCGATCATGCACTTCCTGCGCAAGGCCGCGCGCCACCACCCCGACGGCAGACTCGCCGGCTATCAGGAGGCGGTCGAGCCGCAGGTGCGCGCCATCTTCCAGGCGTTAAAGCTGGATGCGTCTATCACTTATGTCAATTCCGTGATTGCCTTTCACCCGGAGGAGGGCAGCCGCAGCCAGCGCGTGCGCCTCCCTCGTCAGGCGCTGGACGAGCAGCAGGCGAACTGTCTGGATGGCGCCCTGCTCTTTGCCAGCCTATTGGAAGCGGCATCGCTCAACCCGGCGTTGGTGATCCTGCCCAACCACGCACTGGTGGCCTGGCAGAGAAGCCCGGAGCGGGACGAGTGGGAGTATCTGGAGACGACGCAGATCAATACAGCGACCTTCGAGCAGGCAGTAGACATTGGCCGCCGCAAAGCCGAAGCCTTTCGCAAGCAGGCCGCCGCCGGCAACCCGCTCAACTTCCGCCAGCGCCCCCTCCGCGACCTCCGCGTCCACCACCACATCACCCCAATGGAATAACCCCCCTCACCCACTCACCCGCTCACCCACTCACCCACCGCCTCCCACGCCCGCTCCAGCACCGCAGCCAGCAGCGCCGGTTCGATGGGCTTGCTGATGTAGTCATCCATACCCACG
>JAPKMV010000812.1 GCA_026645635.1 Caldilineaceae bacterium | reverse complement strand
GCGCTGCGCGCCATTTGGAGACGCTGCGCTGCCTCCGGCTGCGCAGAAGAAATCAGCGGCTGCTGCGCAGCTGGATCAGAAAACAGCAGGCAGAAGCCAGGATTCAGAACTAGCCATGAGAGATGGGGACGCACACACACCGAAAGCCGTAGTCAACGAACCAGTTCCTGATATAGGGCCAGGTGCCGGCGGCGGACGCCCGTGTCCACTCAGGGCCGCTCGTCCAACTTCCACCTTTCGCCCAGAATGCGCCGTTATACTGTGTGCTACTATCCGACGTCCACTCCCACACATTCCCGGTCATGTCGTAGACGCCAGCAGGGGTCACTCCGTCCGGGTACATATCCACGGGCGTGGTCTGGTGCAGCTCACTCTCCGCAGTATTGGCGAGCGTGGCGTCGAAGGCGCTGCGCCAGGGATAGTCCAACTCCTCGTCGTTTGGCGCAGACCGTCCGTTGCGCGCCGCCAGCATCCACTGTTCACGCGTCGGCAGCCGTACCCGCATGCCACTGGGCTTGTAGTGCTGCCCGGCGGCGCTCAGATTGAGCCAGTTGCAGTAGGCTTCTGTCTCCCACCAACTGACACCCACCACCGGCTGGCTGGCGCAATTGAACTTGGGGTTATCCCAGTAGCGTGGCTGCGTCCAGCCATTCTTCACCCGGCGTTCCCAACCTTCCACACTCCACCAAGGCAGACGCCACCATTTCTCCTGCCCATAGCCGCCGTCGTTCACAAAACGCCGGAACTGGAAGTTGGTGACAGGATAGCGGGCGATGCGGAAGCGGGCGCCGGGCACGGCGATGAAGTCGTCCAGGCCGGGCGGAAGCACGCCCCACTCGTCCAGCAGCAGGCCAGCCTCAAGGCGCTCCCGGGCGCTGCGCTGCCGATCCTGCATGCGGTTGCGCTGCACCTGCACCGGGCCGGTGAACTGGATTGGCGACGTTGGCTCCGGCGTCGGCAGCGGAGATGCCGGCTGCGCCTGCACCGCCGCAGTCTGCATCTCTGCCAGCAGCCACTCCTTCAGCGGCGCGTAGACGGCGTCGCCTACCAGCCCTTCGTAAAGCGCCGAGCCCGTGGAAACGACGAACAGGGCGATCAGGCCCTGCACCAGCCTGGACAGGCGCTGTAAATCCGAACGCTCGGCGTCGTCCTGCGCCGCAGGCAGTCGCTCCTCAATCAGACGCTGCGTTTGCTGCAACTGTTCGGCGGTTTGCCTTTGCTGCTGAAGACTGGCAGCGACTTCCCCCTGCAAGGCGTTCACTTGCTCGGTGAGGCGCAGCACGGCAGCGTGGAGATCGGCGTTAGCTGCGAACGCTGCGTCGGTAGGAGGATCGCTTGCCTGCGTGTCTAACGCCGGCTGGTTCACTGCATCCTCGGCGGTCAGCGCTTCGGTCAGCGCCGCCGCCGCTTCCTCCCCCACTGCCGCCAACTCCTGCGCCGCTTCCCGCGCTGCGCGCGCCAGTTTTCCTGCTTCGGCGCCCACGGCGCCGGCGGCGTTGCGATCGGTGAACCAGGTGAAGATGCGGCGACGCGATGGATCAGGTGGTTTCGCTTTGTCGGTCATGGTCTGCAACTCGGTTTTCGATGTGACAGGTGGTGTGGCCACCAGTATAGCACAAGGGTCAACAGCGTTTTGTGTCAGGTTGCGAGAAGCGTTGACGGTTGTGCGACGTCCGCCGCCAGGCAGAAGCAAGCTGCGGCACATCGCCCTCACCATTTTGCCGAGATGGCGCGGAGTGGGGAGCCGCAGGGTGGACGCATTCACAGAGACGGGCGTGGGCGCCTTTGGCGGCGCTGTGGCTCAGCATGCGGACGTGACGATCAGAACTCCCTTACTCACCCGCCACCCGATCCATGTCACTGTCCAGCCGGTGCACATCTGTTCCCGTTTGCGCCCAACAGTAGTCACTGTTCATGTTCGCCGGGGCCGACCTCAGCAGGCAATGTCAGCACGACTGTACCATCTGGCTGCACAATCCCTTTCAACCGCAGAGTGACCATGATCACATCCTGGGCACGATTGTGGCATGGCTCCAGATGCGAGATGCGTAACGGATCACACATCTCGCATCTCGCACTACGCACCACCAGGTTGCAGTTCCTCTCTGACCTGCATGAGCAACAGCCCCAGCATGTTCTGGCCGGAACCATCGCCGCCATCCGCCCAGTAGCTGTCCAGATGGGTATGCTCCACCAGCACGGCGTCGCCCGTGTCCAACAGTTGGGCGCGCAGGGTTGGATGTTGGGTGAATTTGGCGCGCAAGGCGACCAGCATCACTTCGTCGCGCACGGCCTGCCAGTCACTGTGCAAGCCGGTGTCATCCGCCCAGGCGATCTTCTTGGCCACGCCTGGCGTGGGCGCGGCGCGGATGGCGGCCTGGCGGGCCGGGTCGGCGAACTTCCGCGCCTGATAATAGTGCTCAGTCGTCGGCCAGGTAACGCAGTCGATCTCGATGGGCGCGGCATGGTATTCATGTTCACCTTTGTAT
>JAPKMV010000811.1 GCA_026645635.1 Caldilineaceae bacterium | reverse complement strand
GACACACCGTCGCGCGACCGCCAGGCCATGCTGCGCAAGCCGCCGCACATCCTCATCACCACGCCGGAGTCGCTCTACATCCTGCTGACCAGCCCCAACGCCCGGGAGATGTTCCGCACGGTGCAGACGGTGATCGTCGACGAGATTCACACCCTGACCGGCTCGAAGCGCGGCGTGCACCTGGCGCTCAGCCTGGAACGCTTGCAGCAATTGGCCGCCCAGCCGATCCAGCGCATCGGCCTCTCCGCCACGATCCGCCCGCTGGACGAGGTGGCGCGCTACCTGGGCGGCGCCGCGTGGCAGGGCGAGGGCGAGCAGCGCGTGCTTGTCCCGCGCCCCGTTACCATCGTCGACGCCGGCTACCGCAAAGCCCTCGATCTCCAAGTCGAGACCGTGGTCGACGATTTCCGCGCCCTCTCCGGCGACTCGATCCGCTGATCGTGCCGCGCGTGGTCGATCTGATCGACCAGCACCGCACCACCCTGATCTTCGTCAACAACCGGCGGCTGGCCGAACGGGCGGCGGATTGGATTAATGAGGAGAGAGGGGCGAGGGGAAAAGCAGAGATTGGGAGATTAGGAGATTTAGCGATTGGGCACGGCGAACACGATGTCCCAGCAGCCGCGGCTGACGCATCACGCATGACGTATGACAGATCCCGCGGCGCCAGCCTCTACGCAGGCGGCGTCCCTAAGGGCCTCGGCCTGTTCGGCGCGGGGCGCGGGACGCACGCCGACCCGATTCGCGCCCACCACGGCAGCATCGCCAAAGAGACGCGGCTGGAACTGGAGCAGGCGCTCAAGGCCGGGACGCTGCCGGCGCTGGTCGGCACCTCGTCGCTGGAACTGGGCATCGACATCGGCACGGTGGACCTGGTTGTGCAGTTGCAGTCGCCCAAGTCGGTGGCGCAGGGCTTGCAGCGCGTCGGGCGCGCCGGCCACCTCGTCGGGCAGACCAGCCGCGGGCGCATCTTCCCCACCCACCGCGAGGACATCATGGAGGCCGCGGCGGTGGCCGGCGGCATGTTGCGCGGCGACGTCGAACCGATCCACACCCCGCGCAACTCCCTCGACATTCTGGCGCAGCAGATCGTGGCGATGGTTTCCGTCGAACCCTGGGATGTGGACGCGCTCTATGACCTGATCCGCGGCGCCTATCCCTACACCGACCTGACGCGGCGCGCCTACACCGTCGTGCTGGAGATGCTTGCCGGGCGCTATCCGAGCCAGGCTTACCGCGAACTGCGCGCCCGCCTGGTCTGGGATCGCGTCAACAACCAGCTTGCCGCGCTGCCCGGGTCCCGCCTGCTGGCGCTCACCAACGGCGGCACGATTTCCGACCGCGGCGCGTTCAACGCCTACCTGGCTGACGGCAAGACCAAGCTCGGCGAGTTGGACGAGGAGTTCGTCTACGAGACCCGCATCGGCGACACGCTGCTCCTCGGTTCGCAGGTCTGGCGCGTGATCGACCTGACCGACGACCGGGTGATCGTGGCCGACGCCGCGGGCGCGACCCCGCGCATGCCCTTCTGGCGCGGCGACTTTCCGTGGCGCCCCTATGCACTGGGCGAACGGGTCGGCGCGTTTCGCCGCGCGGTGGCGGAACGTTTGCACGCGGTGAAAGCCAGCCTCGATCTGGCCGAATTTCGCAGCGTGCGCCAGGCCGCAGAGACGCCGGCGGTGCAGGAACTGCTCGCCTGGCTGCGCGCCGACTATGCGCTCGACGCCGCGTCGGCCTGGCATGTGGTCGATTACGTGGCCGGTCAGCTCGACCACAGCGGCGCGATCTCGTCGGACAAGAGCATCCTGGTCGAACTCTTCGACGACGCGCTGGGCGACCTGCGCCTGGTTATCCAGTCGCCCTTTGGCGGCAAGGTGAACGGGTTATGGGCGTTGGCGTTGGCCGGCGCGCTGCGTGAACGCACCGGCGTCGAAGTCGAGGTGCAGAGCAACGACGACGGCATCCTCTTTCGCTTCCCCGAGGCCGACGCCGACGTCCCGCTGGACCTGCTCACCGCGGTTGGACCCGACGAGGCGCGCGCCCGCATCCTGGCGGAACTGCCCAACTCAGCTGTCTTCGGCGCGCAGTTTCGCCAGAACGCGGCGCGGGCGCTGCTCCTGCCCGGCCAGCGCGGCAAGCGCACGCCCTTCTGGCTGCAGCGGCTGCGCGCCAAAGACCTGCTCCAGCTTGTGCGCGGCTTCGAGGACTTTCCCATCGTCGCCGAGACCTACCGCGACTGCCTGGAAGAGGTGATGGACTGGCCCAACCTGGCGCGGGTGCTGGAGCGCATCCAGCGCGGCGAGATCCAGGTGACGGCGACGGAGACGATCCTGCCGTCGCCGGTGGCGCAGAGCCTGCTCTGGGACTTCATCAGCGTCTTCATGTACGAGTGGGACGCGCCCAAAGCCGAGCGCCAGTTGCAGAGTATGGCCGTCAGCCGCGAACTGCTGCAAGACCTGCTCAAGGATGTCGACCTGGCCGATCTGCTGCGCCCG
>JAPKMV010000810.1 GCA_026645635.1 Caldilineaceae bacterium | reverse complement strand
CCAGACGCCACTAACGCATAGAAACCTCTCCCTGTCTTTGCGCGTTTGCGTCTTCGCGTGAGTTCTGCAAAACACCCCAATCACGCCGAGCATCCCCCTCTTGTCTTTGCGCCATTGCGCCTTTGCGTGAGCCTCCCACCGTCCTGAAATTCATACGCGCTCCTTGAGCCAGGCAACCATCGTGAAGAGACCGCAGCGCCCCTGTTCGGCGCGGTGGCTGAAGAAGTCGTCGGTGCGTGCGGCGGTGTCGATGCCGCTCAGCTCGATCTGGGCGAGCGGCACGCCTGCCGCCGCCAACTGGTGCTGGTTCGCCGCCCACAGGTCGAAGTGCGGGCGCTCCTCCAGGCCATTGGGATAGCTGAAAAAGAGCGCAGCTCCGGGCAGCCGGGCCAGCGCCAGCGCCAGCACCTCCTCGCCTACCTCATAGCTGGCCGGGCCGATGCTGGGGCCGATGCCCGCCACGATGTCCGCCGGCGCACTGTCATACCCGGCCTGCATCGCCCAAAGGGTGGCCGTGGCCGCGCCGTTGACGGTGCCCCGCCAGCCTGCATGACAGACACCGAGCACATGGCGGCGGCGGTCATAGAGCAGGAGCGGCGTACAGTCGGCAAAGACCACCGCCAGCGGCAGCCCCACCGCGTCGGTCACCAGCCCGTCACAACCCTCGATCAACTTGCCCGCGTCGGCAGGATCGACCTTGGCGATGCCGGTGCCGTGCACCTGCTGACAGCGCACGATCGTCGCCGCATCGATGCCCAGCGCCGCAGCCAGCCGCCGGCGATTCTCCTGCACCCGCTCCGGCGCATCCCCGCGCAGCACGCTGAAGTTGAGCGTGGCCCAGGGTTCCGGGCTGACACCACCGTGGCGTGTGCTCACATGCGCGGCGACAGGCAGATCGCGCAGGCTGTCGAAAGTATAGGTGATGATGCCGTTGGCGTGCTGGCGCCGTTCCATCTTGGATGACCTTGTCGCAGCCTTCGCTAGGGCTGCACCACCGGGATCGCCGCACAGGGCGTCTCCACCGTGATAAACTCTGCGCTGCCGGAGACCCAGCCTTCCAGCTCGCCCGGCGCACTGACGCGCAGCCACGCGCAGTCGTCGAGCTGTCCAGTCACGGTGAGCGTGGTTGTGCGCGGCGCCGCGCCCAGCCGCTCGAAGTCTGTGCCGGGGCCGCTGCGTACATTGAGATTGTTGGCCAATACCACGCCGGTGACTGGCGCCGGCGTCGGTGTGGGTGGAATTTCCGGCGTGGCCAGCGGCGGCGGGGTGACGATATCAGCGGCGGCCGCAGTGCGTTCGACGGCGAAACTGTCGAGGAAGACCTCCAGCGCCGCACGGTCGGCGGGGCTGACTGCCTGAAACTCCAGGAAGATCAGATGGTCGACCGGGTTGCTTTGCGCCACCGCAAGCGTGTAGGTCGAAGCGCCGCTGCACCCTTGATACGCGTCGATCAACAGGTCGTAGCTGAAGGCCGGTGTGGCGTGGGTTCGTGTGCTGCGCTCAACCGTCGCACAGACGGTCTGCAAGTCGGCGTCGGCCAGCAGCGCAGCCGCGTCCAGTGTGCGCGTCATGCTGAGCGCAGTGCGCACGACAATGCCGGGCGTCGTCCAGGTGGTGCGGAAGGCCGCCAGGTCGGGCGCAGCCGCCAGCATGAAGCCCAATGGCTCGCCGGTCACCGCCAGCCACTCCGTGCTCGCCACGTCGGCGTAGGCGTCCGGCAGCAGCGCGGTGACCGCGGGGTCGCGCCGCGCCGCGTAGCTGTAGGCAAGGCCAGGCCGGCTGGGCGGTGCGCTACCGCTGCCCGCCACTGCTGTTGGGCTGATCGCCGCTGCGGTTGGCGTCGCCGTGGCCTGGGCGACGGTGCGGGCAAAGCTGGCGAGAATGCGCTCGACCAGCGCCGGGTCATCGCCGCCAGGAGTATAGATTTCCAGGACAGTGAAGAACTGCGGGTCAGCGGCAGGCGCCAGCGCAGCGACCGTGCCGGTGGTTGCCGTGGCGCCGCAAGCCTCCCAGCGCTGCACAAAGCCGGCCAAGCTACCGACCGTGATTGGCGTGCGACCGCCGTCGCGACACGCGCCGCTGAGATCGATCTGGTCGAGCACGGCGGTGAGGGTGGCGGTAGCCGGCAGCAGGTCGCTGTAGCTGACGATCATACCGGGCGTGTTCCAGTCCGTGCTGAAGGCGGCCAGGTCGGGCGTCACCGTCAGTTGGACGCCCACCGGCGCGCCGTTCAGCATCCAGTCGGCCTCGCTCACGTCCGCCCAGGCTGCCGGCGCCGCCACGGTGAATTGGCCGCGACTATCGCCCACCTGGCTGAATTCATCCTGCGCCTGAAGGACAGAGGAGGGCGCGAGCAGCGCAAGCAGAAAGGCAGTGAAACTCAGACACCATAGAAACCAGTAGTTTTCGTCACGCCGCAAACACAATCCGCAGATGACGCGGATTTGATGTCTGCCATCTGCGAAAATCTGCGCAATCTGCGGATGAGCGTCCGGC
>JAPKMV010000080.1 GCA_026645635.1 Caldilineaceae bacterium | reverse complement strand
TCCGCGGTCTATTCCCCCGCCTGCGGGCAGGTGGCGCGGTAAGGCGCGGTGTCAAAGATCTGATCCCACTCGCCGATGGTCAGGTTGCGCCCCGCAGTGGCGCAGGCGACGGCGATCAGGTCGTCGAGTTTCACCGTCCACCGCTGGATTGCGCCATCAGCGCCCGCAGTGTAGAGCGCAGCGCCGTCCACGGCAAAGGCCACGGCGTTGGCGCTGGCCGGATGAGCGCGCACGGTCACCGGCGGCGCCGACAGCCGCATCAAGTCCCACAGATAGAGCAGCCCGTCGGCATCGACGCTGGCAAGCAGGTCACCGGCCGGGCTGAAGGCCAGCGCGTTCACCTCAGTGACGTGGCGGCGCAGCGTTGTCGGGCCGAGGGGCAGCGCGGCGAGATCCCAGATCCAGATCGCGCCATCTTCGGCTGCAGCGGCCACCCAGCGTCCATCCGGTCGAAATGCCACCGCCAGCAAGCCGCTGTCGCTGCTGCGCAGGCGCTGTACCACCGCGCCGGTCGCCGCGTCGCGCAGGAGCAGCACCCCGGCGCGGTCCACGCTGGCCAGCGTGGCGCCGTCCGGGCTGTAGGCCACGCCCATCACCGCTGCATCGTGGCCGGCCAATTCCTGCAACAGCGCGCCGGTTGCGATGTCCCACACGCGCACGGTGGTGTCGTCGCCGCCGCTGGCCAGCCGCTGACCTTGCGGGTGGACCGCCAGGCTGTGCACCGGGCCAACATGCCCGGTGAGCGTGGCACCTGGCTCACCCGCCGCCGCGCCAGCGGTGCGCCAGATGCGCACTCGCCCATCGCGGCCACCGGTGAAAATCAGCGCGGAGTCGGGGCTGACCGCCAGCGCGGCCAGCGCGCCGTTGTGTCCTTCGAGGCGGTAGCGCAACGCGCCGGAGGTGCTGTCCCACACTTCGGCAGCGGGGAGCGTCAGGCTGGATGCCACCAGAAACGCGCCGTCGGGCGCCACGGCCAGTTCGCCCTGGGGTTGCTGCGCGTCCAGAATCTGCGCCGGCTGCGCAAACGGATCGTCAACCTGCCAGAGACGCACCGTGCGGTCATAGGCGGCGGTCGCAAAGCGCTGGCCGGCGAGGACGAGATGGGTCAGCGCGTCGTCGTGGCCGCGCAATACTGCGGGGTTGCTCTCCGGGCGCAGGTAGTCCCAAAGTCGGGCAGTGCGGTCATAGCTGATGGTGAGCAGGCGCGGACCATCGGCAGTGGTGACGAAGGCCACATCGCGCACGCTGTTGCGGTGGCCGCGCAGCGGAATCGGTGCGCGCGGATCCGCAACCGACCACAGCCGCACCAGCCCATCATCGTCGCCGCTGGCCAGCCAGCGGCCATCTGCTGAAAAGGCCACGCTGTTGACGGCGCTGGCATGGGGCGGCGCGAGCGTCGTCAGGGTTTGCGCAGGCCGGTCGTAGAGATGCAGGCTGCCGTCGGCGCCCGCGCTGGCCAGCCTGCTGCCATCAGGGCTGAAGTCCAACGCGTTGACTGCGCCGTCGTGACGGCTCACCGCGGTCGCAGCGCGGTCATTCGCCTCCCAAATCTGCACCTCGCCGTCGATGCTGCCGCTGGCTACGGCGCTGCCGTCCGGCGCAGCGCGCACCACATTGACCGCACCCCCATGCTGTGCGATCAACGCTGGCGCAGCGAGGGCGGGATCCCATAGATAGACCGCGCCAGCCGCATCACCGATGGCCAGCAGGTCGCCCGCGACGCTGTCCAGCGCGTAAAGGTCCGTGGCGCTCAGGCTAACGCTGCCGGCAGGCGTCAGCTTCGGCGCGGCGCCGTCAACCTGCGTGCGCCAGAGCTGGGCGATGCCGTCGGCACCCACACTGACCAGCCGCCCATCGGCCAGCCAGGCCAATCCCCACACCGGGCCGGTGTGCGCAGCGACGTGCTGCGGTGCGGCGGCGCCGTCCGCCGTCCAGAGATGCAGCCCGCCGACTACGTCTCCCGCCGCAATCATCTCGCCGTCGGCGCTGAGCGCCAGTGCAGCAATGTCGTCGGTGGCGACAGCGAACGGTTGCCCGCCCAGGGTTGTCAGCAGATCGCGCAGCGCCTGCACCGCTTCGGGGACAGGCGCCTCGCCCGCCTGCTGCTGCACGTGCAGCGCCTCGACCGCATAGAGCAGCGCCTGGGTCGGCGCCTCTTCGCGGCGCAGGAGCGCAGCGCCGGCTAACTGCCCCGCACGCAGTGCGCGGCCCAGTTGTTCGTTGCGCTGGCGCTGCGCCGCCGCCACTTCAGCTTCGGTCGCCGCAGTCTGCAGCTCGGCGCGCAACTGGGCCACCTGCACCGTGCGTTCTGCCAATGCATCCGCCTGTGCAGCCAACGCAGCAGACTGCGCAGCCTGTTCACGCTGCGCGGTGCGCGCCGTGGCCAGCGCCCAAAGTGTCATCAGCAGCAGCACGCACGCGACAACAGTAGCAAGGATCGCAACGGGGCGAAGGTGGCGCTCACCGGTCGGCGCGCCCGATGCCCCGTCCTCCCGTGTGCTGGCGGCCAGAAACTCCCGTTCGAGGGCACCGTAGCGCGGCGGGTGGGCGGTCAGTTCGGCCAGCGCATCGGCAACCTGGCCGCCGGCGAGCAGCAGACGCGGGTCGCGACCGCCCTCGGCCCAACGCGCCGCTGCGTGGGCCAGCGGCATTGCCGCACTCATCTGCGCCAACGCGTGGCGCAGCGGAGCCGCAAGTCGCGGGTCGAGCAGCCCCACCCAGCCGCTGCCACCGCGGGCATAGGTGCGCAGCAGCCAGCCATCTTCCAACGCGTCGATCAGTTGATTGGGCAGGCCAGCGCTGACGGTTGGGCCGCGGTGCACCAGCGTCGGCGCGGCGGCGTCCAGCGCCAGATGCTGCGTCAGCCATGCACTCAATTCGCGCGCGCTCACCAACGCCGGGTGGCGCGCCAGGGCGGTGTCGATGGTGTGCTGACAGTGAGCGGCCAGTGCAGCGTCGATGCGCGGCGCCAACACCGAGGCTGCGTCGTCCAGGTTTGGCCAGAGGGCGCAACCGGCAACCTGGAGCAACGCCGGCTCGATAGTCTCATCGCCGGTACCGCCGCCCAGCGCGGCCAGGAAGCGCGCAGCGGCGGCGTCCGCGCCCGGTGCGGGTGGAAGGGTGGCAGCCAGCCCAGGCGCAAGCGCAGTGACCGGCAGCGCCGTCAGCGCGTACACGGCGACAGTCCAACCGGCGCCCTGTAACAAGGAAGCGAGGTGCGTCGCCGGCATCGAGCGCAGGCTGAAAAGCATGCGCAGCCGCGGCGTATCTGTCAGGAGATCGAGACAGTGCGCCAGGATTCCATTGTCAGCCACCAGTCCATCCGCCGGATCGACGACAAGCACGGCGTCATGGGCGGCGAGCTGTTGGCGTCTCTGGAACAGCCAGGCCAGCCGTTGTTCGTCTGGCCAATTGACCGGCAGTTCCAGCACCTGGCAGCCGGTGGCAGCCAGGTCTGGCAGGAGCGCGGCATGGAGCAGCGAGCTTTTGCCGACGCCCGCACCGCCATGCAGGATCACTACGCGGCTGCTGTGGATCAGTGCGCACAGTTCCTGGACATCGCTGCGCCGGCTGCAGAAGAAGTGCGCGGCCAGGGGCGGCGTCAGGAATGGGCGCGCGCCGATGAACGGGTTGCTCCCGGCGTTGACTGGATTGGCCGCCAGCGGCGGCTGTGACGCCTCGACAACGTTCATGGTCTCGCCGTTGGGTGCAAGCAGTGGCTTGCACCGCGGCTTCATTTTCACCGGCGAAAGAGATCAGGTCAAGTTGAACCCAGGCGGCAGCGGCGCGACATAGGTGCGCGGTGGCGCGCCGGCCAGGGCGGGCAGGGTGAGCCGATGGGCGTGGAGCATGAGCCGCGGCGCCGATGCCGGGTCGCCATAGAGGCGGTCGCCCAGGATCGGCGCGCCCAGCGCGGCCAGGTGGACGCGCAGTTGGTGCATCCGCCCGGTCTCCGGCAAGAGCTGGACGACCAGGCCGGCGGCGCACTCGCCGAGCACGGCGTAGCGGGTGACAGCGTGCTGTCCGCCGCGGGTCACAACGACCATCCGGTCGCGGCGGGTCGGGTCGGGCGCCAGGCGCAGGGTGATGACGCCGGTCGCTGCCAGCTCACTCTGCGCAGCGACGACGGCGCGGTATTCCTTTTGCACCGCGTGGGTCTGCCAGGCCTGGGTGAGTTCACGGTTCAACGCCGCGCGGCGGGTAAGCAGCACCACGCCGGAGGTGTCGCGATCGAGGCGATGAAACAGGGTGAGCGGGCCGAAGCGGGCAATGGCCAGATCGCGCAGGTTGGCCTGACCGGGGTCGCGCACCGGCTCGACGAGCAGGCCGGCCGGCTTGTTGACGGCGATGAGGTCGGGTTCTTCGGCGATCAGCCAGCCGTCATCGAAGGCCGCGGCGGGAACGGGTTTGTCCGCTGGCGGCGCGGTGACGTCGATGCGGTCGCCGTTGCGCACTGCCCAGGAGGCGAGCCAGACCGGGCGGCCATTAACCTGCACCTGACGCTGGCCAATGATGCGCTGCACGGCCTGTCGGCCCCAGTTCGGATAACGCCGGCGCAGGTGTTTGTCGAGGCGCTCCGGCGCAGACAGGCCGCTGACGACGAAACTGACTGATGGGTCAGGCGGGTGGGTCAAGGAGACTTCGCTTCACTGCAAAGCCCCCCCACTACCCCAACACCCTAAGACCCAAACAGGGCAATTGTAGGGTTTTGGGGTGGTGGGGTTTGGGGGTCATTTTGCCGTCTTCAGCACGTCGGCGATGCCGGCGCAGAGGTAATCCATGTTGTGCGCGGTCATGCCGGCCACGCTGATGCGCCCGGAGCCGACCACGTAGATGGCGTGGCGCTCGCGCAGCGCCTTGACCTGGTCAGGCGTGAGGCCGGAGAAGGAGAACATGCCGCGTTGACGGGCAATGAAGGAGAAATCATGTTCGACGCCTTGTTCGTGCAGCGTCTCGACGAAGAGGTGGCGCATCCCGTTGATGCGATCACGCATCTCGCCGACTTCGCGCTCCCACAGTTGCCGTAGCTCCGGGTCGTTGAGCACCAGCGACACAACCTGGGCGCCGTGGGCCGGCGGGTTGGAGTAGTTGGCGCGGATCACCCGCTTGATGTGGCTGAGCGCGGTCTTGGCCTGCTCGGCGCTGGGCGCGACGATGGTCAGCGCGCCGACACGTTCGTTGTAGAGGCCGAAGTTCTTGGAATAGGAGCTGGCAACGAGCACGGTGGTGCAGTGCTGCAGCAGCGCGTGCAGACCGGCGGCATCTTCCCGCAGCCCGGTGGCGAAGCCCTGGTAGGCGAAGTCCACGACGGGCAGCAGCCCGCGCCCGGCGACGACCGCGGCGACCTCGTCCCACTGTTCCGGCTGAAGATCGACGCCGGTGGGGTTGTGGCAGCAGCCGTGGAGCAGCACGACATCGCCCACGGGGATGGTGTGGAGCGCGGCCAACATGCCGGCAAAGTTGACGCCGTTGCTCTGCTTATCGAAATAGGGATAGGTGGCGGTGGGCAACCCGGCCGCGCCAAAGACGCCCGGATGGTTGGGCCAGGTCGGGTCGCTGAGCCAGACGGTGCGCCGGCCCAGGGTGGAGGCGATGAAGTCGCCGGCGACGCGCAGCGCACCGGTGCCGCCCGGCGCCTGCGCGGTCACCACGCAGCCGGCGCGCACGAGCGGGTGGTCGGCGCCGATCAACAGTTCCTGGGTGACGCTGTCGAACTCCGGCTGGCCATCGATGGGCAGGTAGTTCTTGGTGTGCTCGCTGCGCAGCAGCCGCTCCTCGGCGGCCTTGACCGACGCCAGCACGGGCGTCTGCCCGCCGGCATCCTTGTAGACGCCGACGCCCAGGTTGATTTTTTTCGGATGCGGGTCAGCCTTGAAGGCTTCCGTCAGGCCCAGAATCGGGTCGGGCGGAGCGGGTTTGATTTGTTCGAACATGTTGATGCGCCTCGGTTTCAGGAAGTTGTGAGGGGCGAGGGGCGAGGGGCGGGTTGCGCCGCGGTCGCCGGGTTCGTCCCGAAAATGCGTTCAGAAAACGCCGTTAATAAGCGGCAAAGAAGTTAACCACAAAGCGCGGCGCGTGACAAGGTTTGGTGCAGGCTTTCGCCTATTCGTCGGTCGCTGCAGGGGGCGCTGTGAGCGCGTGCTTCTCACGCAGGGCTTCAATGCTGATGCCCTCGCCGTTGCGCAGGCTGCTGCGCGCTTGAGCAACCCGCTCCTGGAAGCGCGGGTCGCGCAGGAGCATTTCTTCCCACCAATCTTCGGGGTTCTCAAAGCCGATCAACATCCCTGCTGGCACCCCGTGCCGGGTGATGATCACATCTTCCTTCTCGGCCAGCCGCAGATAGCGCGAGAGATCGTCTTTCACCTGGTTCAGTGGAACTTGAATCATTCCGTCTTTCTCCCAAATGCAGCAAGCCACTGCATGGCCGAGGTTTTCTTACGGATCGCAATCACCTCAACGATGCCCTGATCGGCGGCGTAAATTACATCATAGAACGCACGAATCTCGCCGATCCGTAGCCGATATTGCGGCCACTCCATTGCATCCAAACGCTTGATTCTGCTCTTGCTGACCTTCTCCGGCTCATAGCGCAGATGCTGTTCAATTGCGTCCAGCACTTCACGTCGCTCATTTGCCCGCAGTGCCAGCAAGTCTTCTTCAGCTTGTAGGGCAAAGATGATCGCGTAACGCATGGTGCATCGTTCTCGAAGGTGGAAATCTGCTGCACATCACAAATTGTGGCTATATTGTAGCCAGAATTCAACCCGCGTCAATCGCAGTTGAACGCTCATCGTGCCGGTACTCCGGGTTCTCCCACAGGATCAACGTCGCCCAATTGTCGGACGCGCTGTCTTCGAGGTAGTTCTGGAGCAGTTCGCGCACGACGAAGCCCTCGCGCAGTTGGAAGGTGAGCGTGGGGTCGCGCAGTTCACCGGCGACGACGCGGCGCACGTATTCCTGGGGACTCATGCTGTGCTTGTGCAGGGCGTAGCCGGGCAGCACGCCGCCGCCGACGATGCCCTGCTTGTTGTAGCGCCGCACGAGATCCTTGCGCACCCGGTAGATCTGCTTGCCGATGCCCCGCCCGCGGTAATCCGGGTGGACGCTGATGTCCGCGCCGTAGTAGTACGCGCCGCCCCAATCGTGGTTGCGGAAGTAGAAATGGTCGCAGAATTCGCGGAAGCTGTGGGCATGGTTGGCGAAATCAAAGTCGCTGAAAAAGCCCGACCCCTGCCCGATGACACGGGCGCCGTCCAGCACCACCACCTGCCCCTCGGCAAAGACCGCATACTGGCTGGCGAAGTGCTCGACGCGCATCAACTCCTGCTCGCCCAGGGTGGGATAGCAATCACGCTGCAACTGCTCGAGCCGGGCGAAATACTCCGGCGCCAGCGTGGTATAGATCAACGATTCGTGCATCATAGCCTCGTCTGTCAATGACAACGGATAGACCGCGGATTTGGCGGATGCGGCGGATTATCGCGGACAAAACAGATAATCCGCGTAAATCCGCCTAATCCGCGGTCTATACCACCCTCACGCGACCGCCGCAATCGACGCCTCCAGCACGTCCAGCCCCTCGTCCAACTCGGCGTCGCCGATGGTGAGCGGCACGAGAGTGCGCACGCAGTTGGAGTAGAGGCCGGCGCGGATGAGGAGCAGGCCGCGCTTGTACGCCTCGCCGACGATCTTGAGCGGCGCGTCGGTGTTGGGCGTGCGGTCGCCCGGCCCGACGACAAACTCGACGGCGCACATGGCGCCCAGCCCGCGCACGTCGCCGATGATCGGGAAGCGTTCTTGCCAGGCGCGAAAGCGGCCCATCAACGTCTCGCCGATCTGCTCGGCGCGCTGGTTGAGATTCTCCCGCTCCATCAGTTCGATGCTCTTGAGCGCGGCGACGCAGGCCAGCGGGTTGCCGCCGAAGGTGCTGCCCAGGCCGCCCAGATGCGGCGCATCCACCACCGCGGCCTTGCCGGTGACCGCGGCCAGCGGCATCCCCGCGGCGATGGACTTGGCCATGACCACCAGATCGGGCTGTATGCCGCTGTGCTCGAAGGAGAACCAGCGCCCTGTGCGGCAGAAACCGGCCTGCACCTCGTCGGCGATGAGCACGATGCCGTGCTTGTCACAAAGCTGGCGCAGGCGGCGCAGGTACTCGTAGTCCGCGGGGATGAAGCCGCCTTCGCCCTGCACCGGTTCGATGATGATGGCGGCCACCGCGGCTGGGTCCACGTGGGCCAGCAGCGCGCGCTCCAGGTCCTCGAAGCAGGTCAGGTTGCAGGCGCCTGCGTGGCGGCAGTGCGGGCAGCGATAGGCGTAGGGATAGGGCACGCGGTAGATTTCCGGCGCAAAGGGGCCAAAACTCTTTTTGAAGAGCGCGTATTTGCTGGTCAGCGAGAGGGTGAGCAGCGTGCGCCCGTGATAGGCGCCTTCGTAGGTAACGATGGCCGGGCGCCCGGTGTAGGCACGCGCCATCTTGATCGCAGTTTCCACCCCTTCTGCGCCGGAATTGCTCAAGAAGGTTTTCTTGGGGCCGTCGATGGGCACCAGGGCGTTGAGCTTTTCGGCCAGAGCAATGTACGGCTCATAGGTGCCGACGATGGCGCACAGGTGGATCAGATCGGCGGCCTGTGCTTGCAGCGCGGCGACCACTTCCGTCGGCGTATGGCCGACGTTGAGAGTGCCGATACCCGCAGTGAAGTCGATGAAGGTGTTGCCGTCCACGTCGGTGACGGTGGCGTTGTGCGCGCTGGCGGCCACGACCGGCGTGGAGCGGAACGAGGCGCGCGAGACGGCGGCATCGCGGCGGTCAAGGACAGCCTGGCTCTTGGGGCCGGGCAAGGTAGTGCGGATGTTGATGGCTGGCATGGGCGACCTCGGTTAATTGTCAATTGTCAATGGTTGATGGTCAATTGTTAATGGTCAATGGTTGATGACAGTCCTCGCCCCTCGCAACTCGCCCCTCTTCACAACAATGGCGGCTGAAGCTCGTCATCGACGGCGGGGCGCTCGGCGGGGAGGGCGAAGCCGTGGGCGGTGAGCCAGGCTGGGTCGGGGCCGGGCCAGCGCACGGCGGCCAGGTCCACCTTGCCGCTGGCGTCGAGGTGGACGCCCTCCTCCTGGAGCCGGCGGCGCTGGGCTTCGGCGCCCCAGTGATCGTGACGCGGGCTGATTTTGCCCTGGGCGTTGATCACCCGCTGCCAGGGCACGTCGTCGGGCGCGGCAGCCATGGCGTAGCCGACCATGCGCGCCGTGCAGTCGCCCACGATGCCCGCAATCTGCCCGTAGGTGGCGACGCGGCCGGGCGGAATCTGCCGCACCACCAGATAGATGCGCGCATAGAGCGGTTCTTGTTCGTGCGGAATCGCGGCTGCCATCCCCAACCTCCCGTGGAATCACCCCAGTATACCCGCCGCCCACCCCACAACCAATTCCCACACCCACTCACCCGCTTACCTCATCACCCCACCACCCCATGATATGCATCGTCTCCTGCCCCGGCTTCACCAACCGCACCACCCGCACGGCGCGTTGGACGAGCAGATAGGTGCGGCGCAGGTCGGGCGGCATGGCTGCCGGCGCCAGGTCGACGAAGCCGAAGCGCTGGTAGAAGCCCACGTTGTGGGTGGCGCAGCGCAGGTAGAGCGGGCCGGGTGCGACGGATTGCAGCGTGCGCACCAACGCGCTGCCGATGCCCAGCCCCTGGTGCGTGGGCGCAGTGACCAGCGACGCCAGTTCACGCGTGCCGTCACCCAGCACCTTGATCTGGCCAATGCCGACAACCTGGCCCCGCTCCTCAGCGACGATAAAACGCGGCCAATCGAGATGCAGCGGGTGAAGATGCGCCGCGCGCACCATGGCGGTGATGGTAGGCTGGTCGGCGGCGGTGGCGGAGCGGATGAAGATCGGTCGCGTGTTGGTCATTTGAATGGTGAATTGTGAATCGTCAATTGTGAATTGTGAATTATGCAGCAGC
>JAPKMV010000809.1 GCA_026645635.1 Caldilineaceae bacterium | reverse complement strand
GCCGATGGCGATTGCGGGGATCATGTACGCCACGATCAACACCACATACTGGGCGACCTGCGTCCAGGTGATGCCTTTCATGCCGCCCAGCAGGGCGAAGAAGGCTACGATCAACATGCCAAGCACCACGCCCCATTCGATGGGCAACCCCACGAAGCGGCTGAAGACGATGCCCACGCCGCGCATCTGGCCGGCCACGTAGGTCAGCGAGATGATGATGGTGGCGATGGCCGCGATCAGGCGTGCGGTCTGCGAGTAGTAGCGGTCGCCCACGAAGTCGGGCACGGTGTACTTGCCGAACTTGCGCAGATAGGGCGCCAGGAGCAGCGCCAGCAGCACGTAGCCGCCGGTCCAGCCCAACAGATAAATGGCGCCGTCATAGCCCATCGTGGAGATGAGGCCGGCCATGGAAATGAACGAAGCGGCGGACATCCAGTCGGCGGCGGTGGCGGCGCCGTTGGCAATGGCCGGCACGCCCTGCCCGGCCACATAGAAGCCTTTCGTGTCGCGCACACGGTTGGCATAGCCGATCCAGATGTACAGGGCAAAGGTGATGCCCACGACGATATAGGTCCAAAGTTGTACTTCAGTCATGGTTTGATTCTCCTCTGAACCCTATTCCTGCACATCGAATTCTTTGTCGACGCGATCCATGATCCAGCAGTAGGAGAAGATCAGGAGCACGAACACCAGGATGGCTCCCTGCTGGGCAAACCAGAAGCTGGCCGGAATCTGGCCGATGGGGAAGCCGTAGAGGATGTTGGCAAAGAGAATCGCAAACAAGTAGGAGACAACAAACCAGATCGTTAAGAGAATGCTGATGATCGTGATGTTGCGGCGCCAGTAGGCCTTGGCCTTGACCGGGTCCATCTGGTTGGTCGGCTTGCCGCCGCCTTTGCCGCCACCCTTGCCGCCACTGCCTTTCCCGCCAGCAGGCGCTGGCTTGGGCGCTGCTTTCTGCGCCGATGATGACTTCGCCATGACTGAGTTCCTCCTTGAAATGAATGAAAGATTGATGGCTGAGGAGCGTTGATCTGGGAGACGCCCCTCAATCCTCCAGCGTACTCAGGTCGCCTGGGTCCTTGCCCATCTCCTGGGCTTTGAGCAGACGGCGCACGATCTTGCCGCTGCGCGTCTTGGGCAGCTTGTCCACGAAGGCCACCGCACTGGGCGTGGCGATGGGGCCAAGTTCGCGGCGCACGTGCTCGATGATGCTCTGCTGCGTCGCGTCGTTGGCTTCGGCGGTCAGCCGCAGCACGATGAACGCCTTGATCGCCTCGCCCTTGAGCGGGTCGGGGATGCCGATCACGGCCGACTCGGCCACGTCCGGGTGGGTGATCAGAGCGGATTCCACATCCGCGGTGCCGATGCGGTGACCGGCAACGTTGAGCACGTCGTCGCTGCGCCCCAGCACAGAGATGTAGCCTTCCTCATCCCAACTGGCCACATCGCCCGCGGCATAGCAGTTGGGGATCTCGTTCCAGTATTGCTCGTAGCGGCTGTGGCTGCCCCAGACCGTGCGCATCATGTGGGGGAAGGGGCGGCGGAGCGCCAGCAGCCCGCCCTTGCCCCGCGGCACGGCGTTGCCGTCGATGTCCACCACCTCGGCCTCGACGCCCGGCAGCGCCAGCCCCGCTGCGCCGGGAATCGCCTTCTTGACGAGCGGCGTGCCGATGGTGGGCGCGCCCAACTCTGTCTGCCACCAGTTGTCGGCCACGAAGCCGCGCTTGCCGTCATCCAGCAGGTGCTGGTGCGCCCAGCGCATCGCCTCCGGGTTGAGCGGTTCGCCCGCCACCGCGATCAGGCGCAGGGTGGACAGGTCATACTTGCTCACGTAGTCCGGGCCGAATTTCATGAACATGCGCACCGCGGTGGGCGCCGTGAACATGACGTTGACGCCGTACTGCTCCACGCACTTCCAGAAGATACCCGGATCCGGCCAGTCGGGCGCACCCTCGCGGAAGACCGAGGTGACGCCCTCCACCAGCGGCGCGTAGACGATGTAGGAGTGGCCCACCACCCAGCCGATGTCCGAGGTGGCCCAGAAGACATCGTTGTCCTTCACGTCGTAGAAGGTGCGCAGGTGGTAGGTCGTGCCCACCATGTAGCCGCCGTGGACGTGGACGACGCCCTTGGGCTTGCCGGTAGAGCCGGAAGTGTAGAGGATGTAGAGCGGGTGCTCAGCGTCCACCGGCACGGGCGCCACGTCGGGCTTGCTCTGCGCCAGCAGTTCCTCATAATCGACCTCGCGTGGGCGCATCTCGGCCTTCAACCCGCGCTGGAACCAAATGATGTGACGCAGGTTCAGGTCTTCGGTGGCCTGTTCGACGATGCTGCGCAGATCCACGGCTTTGCCGCGGCGCACGCCGGTGTTGCCGGCGATCACCACCTTTGCCCGCGCGTCGAGGATGCGGTCGCGCAGCGCGCCCACGCCCATGCCGGCGTAGACGACGGAGTGAATCGCGCCCAGCCGCGCGCAGGCGAGCATGGAGATCA
>JAPKMV010000808.1 GCA_026645635.1 Caldilineaceae bacterium | reverse complement strand
CGCCGCCGTCGAAGGCTGGTACCGCATCCCGCAGCGCCGCGCACCGTCGCGCATCGGCGCCGATTACCTGGCCTTCTACCAGACTGCCGCATTCAGCGGTCAGGAGGAAGCCCAAACCGTCACCTACTACGCCGCCACCCGCCGCTATCGGCTGCTGACGCGGCGGGAACTGCTGCCCGCGGAAAGCGATCATCCCCGCGCCGGTGACTATTACTACCGGGTCGAGATCGGCCCGCTCCAGCGCCTGGCGCAGCCCGTGCCCGCCACCACCTTCCGCCGCATCACCTTTATTCACACCACGCTGGATCGCCTGTTCACCGCCGCCGATGTGCGCGACCTTTTCCGCCACGACGACCCGTTCGACCGCCTGTGGAGCGCGTTGCGCGAGCATCGGCTGCGCCCGCTCAAAAACCGGCTCGTGGGCGAGCGCCCCGTGGACATCACGCTGCGCGCCCGCGGCGGCTATCTTGGCGTCAATTGTGTGGAAGATGTGGGCGCCCAGGAACGCGGGCAACTGGCGCAGGCCGAACGCTGGGAGATCCTGAACCTGCCGGCTGCCCGCATTGCCCAGGACCTGGACGCCTGTCTGCGCCAGATCGGTGCGGCGCTGATTACGCTGGGCGGCTCCGTATTGAACGCACCTGAGCACACAGGGTAGACGAAGATGCAACCCAACACACGGCGCCGCTTCGTTGGTCTGTTGGTCTGCGCCCTGCTTTTGCTGCTGGCGTTTGCCGGGTCAGGTCTGGCCGCGGCTGACAAAACGCCTCCAGAGCAGGCTGCCGCACCGTTTTCCGAGACACCAACGGCGACGCCAACTGAAACCCCAACCGTCACGCCGACTGAGACAGTGACCGGGACGACAACAGAAACCCCAACCGTCACGCCGACTGAAACGATGGCAGAGACGCCCACGCCCACAGCTTCTGCCACTGTGACTTCAACCGTTACGCCGACTGTGACCGCGACGCCGACCCCCACCGGCGCACCGCCCGGCGTCTATCTGCCGCTGATTGCCGCTGAACCGACTTTCACACCCACGACAACGCCAACTATCACGCCGACGCCCACCGCTACCGTCGTGCGCCGCTATGACAGCATTCCCGTCGAAGGCGGGCCTTATGACCGCCCCGCCGCTGCCAGCCCCGACACCAACCTGGGAGTGCGCGGCTATACACCCACGCTGGAGTATCTCGGCCTGATCAACTACAGCGGCGACACCGACCCGCACGCGCCGCAGATCGCCGGCATCTTCGCCCCACCACGGCTGCCCTCCTTCCAGGCCGTCTTTCAAGTGCGCGACTGGGACTGGGCATGCAACCCACCGGACGGCTGCCCCGGCGCGCCGATCACCTGGCCCTATCCGGTGACGCTGCTGGAAATGGCGACCGCCCCCGGCGAAGAACTGGCGATTCCTAGCCGGGGCCCCGACATCCTCGACGGCGTCTATCGGGCGATGGTGCTCTACGCCGCGCCCACGCGCCTGACCATCGCCTATACGCGCAACGACACGCCGGCCAACGGGTATCTGGTGCACCTGGAAGATCTGGCCGTTGCGCCCGAACTGGTCAGCTTGTACGAGCAGCTCGATGCGACTGGCCGTCGACGCCTGCCCGGTCTCCGCAATGGCGAAGTAATAGGCGCGGCGCTCAACGACAGCGTCAAACTTGCCATTCGGGACACAGGCATGTTCATGGACCCGCGCTCGTGCAAGGACTGGTGGATGGGCTATCTGGCCCAGTGTGTGGTGCATCGGCAGCGGCCAGATTTGGCGCAGGGGCCGCCGCGGCGATAATGTTGCACATGGAACTGACCGCAAGCGCCGAACAGCCAACGACAGGAACCCACGCCGGCGACCTTGACCCGCACTTCTATGCGCAGATGATGTTGATCCGGCGCACCGAAGAGACCTTCTTCGATCTGTACGCGCAGGGGCTGATGAGCGGCACCGTCCACACCTCCATCGGCCAGGAAGCCTGCGCCGTCGGCGTCGTCGCCGCGCTCGACCGCACCCGCGACGTGATCTTTTCCAGCCACCGCGCCCACGGCCACTTTCTGGCCTATTCCGATGACGCCGAGGGACTGGTCGCCGAATTGTTGGGACGCAGCACCGGCGTCTGCGGCGGCGTCGGCGGCACGCAGCATCTGCACATCGGCAACCTCTACACCAACGGCGTCCAGGGCGGCATCGTGCCGAACGCGGTCGGTGCGGCGCTGGCGGAGAAGCTGCGCGGCAGCGGCGCCATCGTGGCGGTCTTCCTGGGCGACGGCACCCTGGGCGAAGGCGTTGTCTACGAAAGCCTCAACCTGGCGGCGCTCTGGTCGTTGCCCGTGCTCTTTGTGCTGGAGGATAACCAGTACGCGCAGAGCACGCACAAGTCGCTGGAACATGCCGGCCAGCTTGCCGACCGGCCGCTGCCTTTCGGCATTCCTGTGGCTGAAGTGACAGCCGACGACGTCCAAACAGTCTACGCGGCTGCCACTGCTGCCGTCAAC
>JAPKMV010000807.1 GCA_026645635.1 Caldilineaceae bacterium | reverse complement strand
CTGGGGACGCTTGCTCTACGAGGGCAAGGACTTCCTGACGACTATGCCGTGGATCTCCTTCTTCCCCGGCCTGCTCATTTCCTTGACGATTCTGGCCATCAACTTCATGGGTGACGGCCTGCGCGACGCGCTCGACCCGCGGCAGCGGCAATAGGCGCCGCACTCCGTCATTTTCCCTCAGCCCAGTATTTGCCGCATCGCCGCGCGTCGAGTATAACTACATGCGCAACACGGTTGCATCTGCAATACTCAAACCCATATCATATCAACCCTAAGGAAGGAGCGCCCATGCAAACGCGCAAAATTTCGCTCATCATCAGCGTGCTGATGATCATTGGGCTGTTGGCCGGCTGCGCCGCGCCGGCAGGCACCGGCACGACCGGAGCAGCAGAGCCGGCGGCGACCGAAGCAGCCGCTGCCGAACCGGCCGGCCCGTTCGAGCCGATGGTCTATGCCGCCGAAAACTGTGACTACGGCGGTGTGTTCAAGTCCATGGAGGCGGTCGACGAGAAGACCGTCAAGTTCTCCCTTTGCTACCCGGATGTCGCGTTCCCGGCCAAGGTCGCCTTCTCGGCCTTCGCCATCAACGACGCCGGCTACCTGGAAGCCACGGGCGGCGGCGGTGATCTGCTGGAGAAGCCCAACGGCACCGGCCCCTACACCCTGGCCGAATGGCGCCGCGGCGACCAGATGATCTTCCAGCGCTTCGAGGATTTCTGGGGCGAGAAGGCCATCCCGGCCACCGTCGTCTTCCGCTGGAGCGCCGAAAGCGCCCAGCGCCTGGTCGAACTGCAGGCAGGCACGGTCGATGGCATCGACAATCCTGGCCCGGATGACTTCACCGTCATCGACGAGGACCCGAACCTGCAATTGCCCCTGCGCAGCGGCACGAACATCTTCTACCTGGGCATGAACAACAAGTTCCCGCCCTTCGACAACGAGCGCGTGCGCCAGGCCTTTGCCATGGCCATCGACCGCCAGCGCCTGGTCGATAACTTCTATCCGCCGGCCTCGTCGGTGGCGACGCAGTTCATGCCGCCGGGCATCTTCGGTCACAGCGAAGGCCAGGACTGGTATGCCTACGATCCGGAGCAGGCCAAGCAGATTCTGGAAGAAGAGGGTGTGCTGCCCGGCTTCAAGACCACGATCTCCTATCGTGATGTCGTGCGCGGTTACCTGCCGAATCCCGGCATCGTGGCCCAGGACATCCAGGCGCAGTTGGCCGATATCGGCGTCGAAGTCGAGATCGTCGTGATGGAATCCGGCGCGTTCCTGGATGCTGCGGACGCCGGCGAACTCGATGGCTTCCACATGCTGGGCTGGGGCGCCGACTATCCGGACGCCACCAACTTCCTGGACTATCACTTCGGCCCCGGCGCTTCGGCGCAGTTCGGCGAGGGCTTCCCGGATCTCTGGGATGCGCTGAAGGGTGGCTCGACCCAGGCGACCGCCGAAGCGCGCCAGCCTTTCTACGACACGGCCAATGAGCTGGTCAAGCAGCACGTGCCCATGATCCCGATTGCCCACGGCGGCAGCGGCGCAGCGTTCAAGGCTGACGTCGAAGGCGCCTACGCATCGGACATCGGCGCCGAGCAGTTCGGCCTGATGAACCCGGGCGGCCGCGAGGCCCTGGTCTGGATGCAGAACGCCGAACCGATCAGCCTCTACTGCGCTGACGAGACCGACGGCGAAACCCTACGCGCCTGCGAACAGGTGCTGCAGTCGCTGCTGGCCTACGAGCCAGGCACCGGCGCCGTCGTCCCGTCGCTGGCTACCGAATGGACGGCCAACGATGACCTGACCGAGTGGACCTTCACCCTGCGCGATGGCGTCAAGTTCCACAATGGTGCGACGCTGGACGCCAACGACGTTGTGCTCTCCTACGCCGTGCAGTGGGACGCTGCGCACCCGCTCCATGTCGGGCGCGTTGGCGACTTCACCTACTTCTCGTCGCTCTTCGGCGGTCTGCTGAACCAGCCGGCGGCCGAATAAAAGTTGAGCCACGAATTGCACGAATTTTGACGAATCGAAGCTGATCTCTTGCGGACATTCGTTGGAATTCGTGCAATTCGTGACCCTGTTTTTCCGTCTTTACGCCGCCTTGCACCCTTTGGGGTCGGGCGATTCAAACCGGGGCGAAAAGAATCGTGTTTGTCTACATCCTTCGCCGCATCGTATTAGCTGTCCCGGTCTTGATCGGGATTCTCTTCTTGACCTTCCTGCTGAGCCGCCTGATTCCGGGCGATCCCTGTCGCGCGGTGCTCGGCGAAAAGGCCACCGACGTCATCTGCGATGCCTTCATGGAGCGGATGGGGCTGAACCAGCCGATTCCGGTTCAGTTTGTCTATTATTTGGGGCGCGCTTTCACCGGCGACCTGGGTGACTCGCTGCGTTTTGGCCGGCCCGTCACCGAAATGCTGGCGGAGCGCCTGCCGGTCACCATCGAGCTGGCGATCCTTTCGCTGCTCGTCGCCACCATTGTCGGCATGACCCTCG
>JAPKMV010000806.1 GCA_026645635.1 Caldilineaceae bacterium | reverse complement strand
TGAAAAGCTCAAGTTGGCCGGCGTCGGCCAGCCGCAGCAGCGCCTTGGCCGTCTCCAGGTGGCCCGTGATGTAGCGCTGGAGCAGACCCACCAGCGCCAGTTCCTCCACCGTGCCGGGCACCTTGCCGCGCCCGCCCTGCGCGCCGACGTTGACCCAGGTCAGCCCCCGCGGGTGATTGTCGCGCAGAAAACGTTCGCGGATCGCCCAGAAGAAGATCGAACAGCGCGCGTTGCCGGCCATCCCACACGAGAGCACCGTGGCTTTGTCGGGGATGCGCTCCGCCGCCTGCTGCGCCGAGACGAACTTGGGCGAAGCCAGCTCCGCCGGGCGGTAGGTGGCGTCGTGCCGGTTCCACGTCAGGCGCCAGCGCACGATGTGGGCCAGCAGTTTCATCCGTTCGATGCGGGTCATAGACGTTGCTCCTGTTGCAGCGCGGTTGTGCGTCTCCGCATGGGGCCTGTCTTCTGCGCCGATCAGATCAGCCGCAGCAGCAGCCCCTCGTTGGGTGTGATGTAGACCTGGCGCAGACGGATGTCGCCGCTGCTCAACATGCCGGTGCTCAGCGCGATGGCGGCGCGCTCGCCGAGGGCGCGCAGGTCGAGGCGATGGTTGCCCTGGCCGAAGTTGAGCACGACCAGATAGCGTTCGTCGCCGTGGCTGCGCGTGTAGGCAAAGACCTCATCCACGCCGGTGTCCACTGGGGCATAAGCGCCGGCGTAGAGCGCGGGCGTCGAGGCGCGCAGTGCTGTCAAGGCGCGGAAGAAGTGCAGCATGGATGTTGGCTGGCGCTCCTGCTCGGCCACATTGCGTATCGCATAGTCATCAGCCAGGGGGAGCCAGGTGCGCACACCCGCGGGGGCAAAGCCGCCGTTGGGCGACGCATCCCACTGCATCGGCGTGCGCGCCGGGTCGCGCCCGACGATATGGGCGATCTCCGGCTGGTTGACGGCGGGCGGATCCTGGACGCGATCCAGCGGTATCGGCACGTTCTCCATGCCGATCTCGTCGCCATAGTAGCAGGTGGGTGTGCCGCGCAGGGTGAGCAGCAGCATGTTGGCCACCCGCGCCTGCTGTGGTCCCACCCGCGTGGCGAGCCGGTGCTGGTCGTGGTTGCCCATCACCCAGTTGGGCCAGCCGCCGGGCGGGAGATCGGCTTCGTATTGATCCACCAGCCGCCGCACCGTCTGCGCATCCCACTTTGCGTTGATCAGTTGGAAGTTGAAGGGCAGATGGCATTCGTCCAACGCCGCGCCGTAATAGGTCATCAGCCGGTCGTTTGGCAGGTAGATTTCACCCACCATCATGCGGTCATCGTAGCTGTCGAGGAGGCGGCGCATGGCGCGGATCACATCGTGCACCTCCGGCTGGTCGGCGGAGTAGATGTGCTGGAGGCTGGCGTGGGGGTTGACGCCGTCCCAGGCGGGGTCTGCCGGCTCGTCGCGCAGGAGCGCATCCTTGATCATCAGCCAGATCACATCGACGCGGAAGCCGTCGACGCCCCGCTCCAGCCAGAAGCGCATGGCGTCGAGCATGGCCTGCAGCACGGCCGGGTTGCGGTAGTTCAATTCTGGTTGCTGTTTGACGAATTGATGCAAATAATATTGCTGCGTCTGTTCATCGAAGGTCCAGGCGGGGCCGCCGAAGAAGCTGAGCCAGTTGTTGGGCGGGCCGCCGTCGGGCGCCGGGTCGCGCCAGATGTACCAGTCGCGCTTGGGGTTGTCGCGGCTGCTGCGGCTCTCCACGAACCACGGGTGCTCGTCCGAGGTGTGGTTGGGCACCAGGTCAAGCACGAGTTTCATGCCCCGGGCGTGGGTGGCGGCGAGCAGGCGGTCGAAGTCGGCCAGGCTGCCAAAGAGCGGATGGACGGCGCAGTAGTCGGCCACGTCGTAGCCAAAGTCGTGCATGGGTGACGGATAGATGGGCGAGAACCAGAGGGTGCGGATGTTGAGGCTCTGCAAGTAGTCCAGCCGCTGCAGCACGCCGTTGAGGTCGCCGACGCCGTCGCCGTTGCTGTCCTGAAACGAGCGGGGGTAGATCTGGTAGATGACGCCGGTCTGCCACCAGTGGAGTGAGTCTGTCATGGCGATTATCCTTTGTTTGGAGCGGTCTCTGCCCGCAACGGAGTGCTGTAGCTTCACTGCAAACTGGCAACATAATAGCATACGCTGCCGTGCAATGGAGAAGCCATTGCGTGATGTCGAGTGCGCATGCAAGGCGGGGGCGCCCCAACATTCCGGGAATGGGACAGAGGATGCTACAACTACGGGACTACTTCTGTCCCATTCCCGGAATGCCGACAGCAGTTTTGCTGCTCAGTCGGACGACTCAACCTGCGACGGGACGACGCGCAGGTTGACCACGACGGGACGTTTGAGGGAGAGCGCCAGTGTGTTCGCCAACTGCTTCAGCGGCTTCAGTTCCCCGTCGCCGTCCACGGTGACGACCACCGTGCGGTCATTGACCGTGACGGCGATGATGTGGTACATCGTACCGTCG
>JAPKMV010000805.1 GCA_026645635.1 Caldilineaceae bacterium | reverse complement strand
TGAAGGACCTGCCTGGCGTGCGCTATCACATCATTCGGGGCACGCTGGATGCCACCGGTGTGAACGCCCGCCGTCAGGGCCGCTCCAAGTACGGCGCCAAGCGCCCCAAGAAGTAACGAGGAGATCGCACGATGCCGCGTCGTCGCGAAGTTCCCAAGCGTCGCATCCTGCCCGATCCCCGCTACGGCGATCGGCTGGTGGCCAAGTTCGTCAACTGCCTGATGCAGCGAGGAAAGAAGTCCATTGCCGAGCAGATCGTCTACGGCAGCTTCGACCTCATGGAGCGTCGGGCCAAGGACGATCCGCTGCGCCTCTTCAAGAAGGCTCTGGACAACGTGAAGCCCAGCCTGGAAGTGAAGAGCCGCCGCGTGGGCGGTTCGACCTACCAGGTGCCTGTGGAGATCCGGGGCGATCGCCGGACGGCGCTCGGCTTCCGCTGGATCATCCAGTTCGCTCGTCGTCGCCATGAGAAGACGATGGCCGAGAAGCTCGCCGGTGAGCTCCTCGATGCGGCGGCGGGGCGCGGCAACGCTGTCAAGAAGAAGGAAGACACCCACAAGATGGCGGACGCCAACAAGGCTTTCGCCCACTACCGCTGGTAAGGAGTGCCGCCGCTCTGCGGTGTGCCTGAGGTCGCTTAGATGTCTCGTCTTGTCCCCATCACCATGATCCGCAATATCGGGATCATGGCCCACATCGATGCGGGCAAGACGACGACGACCGAGCGCGTGCTCTACTACACCGGCCGAAGCTACAAGATCGGCGAGGTTGACGAGGGCACGGCGGTGATGGATTGGATGGAGCAGGAACAGGAGCGGGGGATCACGATCACCGCTGCTGCGACGACCTGTCGGTGGGGTGCCCACACCATCAACATCATCGACACGCCGGGACACGTCGACTTCACCATCGAAGTGGAGCGCAGCTTGCGCGTGCTCGATGGCACCATCACCGTCTTGGACGGCGTTGCTGGCGTCGAGCCGCAGACTGAGACGGTGTGGCGCCAGGCCAACAAGTACCGGGTGCCGCGGCTGATCTTCGTCAACAAGCTCGACCGCGTGGGTGCGGACTTCGACCGCTGCGTGCAGATGGTCAAGCAGCGCCTCGGAGCGACGCCCCTCGTGCTGCAGCGGCCCATTGGCCGTGAGCATGGTTTTGTGGGTGTGCTGGACCTCGTGGCCCGGAAGCAGATCCGCTGGCGCGAGGAAACGCTCGGCGCCGAGTTCGACGTCCAGGATCCGGCACCGGAGTTGCTCGCCGAGCTGGCATCGGCCCGCGAGGCGATGCTGGATGTGCTCTCGACCTTTGACGACGGTCTCTTGGAGACCCTCCTGGAGGGCGGGGAGCCCGGTGAGGACCTCCTCCACCGCGTGATTCGCAAGGTCACGCTGGCAGGATTGGCCGTTCCGGTGGTTTGCGGTGCAGCCTTCAAGAACAAGGGCATCCAGCCCCTCTTGGACGCCGTGGTCCGCTACCTGCCCTCGCCGGTCGATGTGCCGCCGATCGAGGGGCACGTGGTGCGTGGCGCCGATGCCACGGATGAGCTCGAGACGCGTCGTGCAGACGACAACGCGCCCTTCGCTGCGCTCGTTTTCAAGATTGCTGCTGATCCGTACGGACAGCTCAGCTACTTCCGCGTGTACTCGGGCACGATCGAGCCCGGCAAGGTGGTCTACAACGCGGTCAAGGGAAAGCGGGAACGCATCGGTCGGCTGCTCCGCATGCACGCCAACCAGCGCGAGGACATCCAGTGGTGTGGCGCTGGCGACATCGTCGCCGCGGTGGGCCTCAAGCTCGCGTCGACGGGGGATACGCTCTGTTCCGACACCGACCGTATCCTCTTGGAACGCATCGACTTTCCGGCGCCGGTGATTCGCCGCTCGATCGAAGCGCGCACGAAGGCGGATGAAGAGAAGCTCACGGCCGCCCTGGCGCGGCTTGAGCTCGAGGATCCGTCCTTCAAGGTGGTTGCAGACGCTGAGACGGGCCAGACGCTGATCGCCGGCATGGGCGAGCTGCACCTGGAAATTGTCGTTGACCGCCTGCAGCGCGAGTTCAACGTGGCGGCCAAGGTCGGACGCCCTCAGGTGGCATTTCGGGAGAGCATCACGCACGAGGCGCGCGCCGAGGGCAAGTTCGTGCGGCAGATGGGGACGAAGGGTCAGTACGGCCACTGCTGGCTCGTCGTTCGGCCTGGTGCTCCCGGGAGCGGCTTTTCGTTCTCGAACAGCTCGCCCGCCACAGCGATCCCTGCGGTCTTCGTACCGGCAGTGGAGCAAGGGGCCAAGGCGGCCTTTGCCAGCGGACCGCTGGGCGGTTACCCGATGGTCGATGTGGCCGTCGAGCTTGTCGATGGTTCGCACGATGAGTCTGACTCGTCTGACGCGGCCTACATGACCGCCGCATCGATGGCCTTTCGCAGCGCATGCCGCGATGCCGGCCCGGTTTTGCTTGAGCCGTTGATGGAAGTCGAAGTCGTCGTTCCGGAGGAACACCT
>JAPKMV010000804.1 GCA_026645635.1 Caldilineaceae bacterium | reverse complement strand
CATGGCTGGCGGCCAGGGCCGGCGCCGGCGTCGAATCGCCCTACATCTTCACCAGCTTTGGCGGGCGTGGCGACAGAGACCCGTCCAGCCGGCCCATGAACCGGGTCAGCGCGTGGGAGATGGTGCAACGGTATGCCAAGCGCGTCGGCCTGGAGCATGTCAAGCCGCATGATTTCCGGCGCTATGTGGGCACCCAGCTTGCCAAGAAGGACATTCGCTTGGCTCAAGTGCAGCTTGGGCACGCGGACATATCCACCACAGCGAAGGCTTACGTCCTGGACGGCCCGCGGCTGGGTGTCACGGACGATCTACTTTGACAGCCGGCAAAGAAAAGCGCCGCGAGGAGGAACCCAGACGCGGCGCTTTTCTTGCTATGGTGTTGTCTACATCGTCCAAATCATGCGAACGTCGGGGGCAGCCAGGCGCAGGACTTCGAGCGACAGCGGCTGATAATCGCGCAACTCCTTCACCAGTTCATGCTGAATGCTTGCAGTCACCGCGACCAGGTCGCCGGGCTTGGCGGCGCCGGCGGCAATGGCCGCGGTCGCCTTTGGCAAAATCATCTGCACCCACGGGTCAACAGTCTCACCTGTCCCCCAGTTTGTCCAAACTGGGGGATACTCCCACGTCACAGTAACACGCAGCAGATCGCCGTCGGCGCGCGGCTGCGTGAATTCCTTCTGAATTTTCCTCATGGCTTCCTCTAGCGATCAAGAACGATCTGAATAGGCATCGGTTCGCCGTCTTCCGCTTTCGCCTTTGTGCCGGTCAACTCCGCTTCAAGTTTCAGCGCCTGCAGGACTATGGCCAATCGGCCGTTCTCCCAAGCAACGCGTTTCACCTCGCGCAGTTCCGCCAGCTGCAGCGCTTTCCAATCGAGAATATCCGCTTCCGCTTGTGCGCGCCAATCCGTTTCCAGGGCTTCAAGATCGGCGTGCACAGTGCCGAGCGAACAACCGACTTTGGCCTGAATTTCGCGCAATGTCAACCCCTGCAATCGCAGACGCGCAACTTCTCGGCGCCTGGCTGCAATGGCTATTGACTTGCTCGTGTTCAGGCTCATGATGTTCACTTTGCGCCTTTATAGGGGCGCAAAGTGGTGTTGACAACCAAATTCATGGAGGCGTCCAACTTCTTGAGCATCCCAAGCGGCATCGCCTCAAGATCGGCGCGGGTGAACGCGCAGCGCTTGTCGTTGTTCAAGCGGTTGACGATCTGGACGCGCTCGCCGCTGTTGGCTGTGGTGCGCAACCCATTTGTTTGAGATGCGTGCGCCGCTTCACCGAAGGGGCGCAGTCCTTCAAGATCGGATGCGGATGCTTTGCGATAGATCACGGTCTTCTCCTTGCCCGTTTGCGGGCTACTTCAACTGATAACTGTCCTGTCTCTTGGTCTATGAAATTTCCCAACGTGCGCCCCGGCAAGCCATAGACGCGGCGCACTGCCTTTTGTTCTGCCCATCGGCGCCATTCTGTGCGCTCTGGATCGCCTTCCTCAAGGCCCGCCACAACTGCAAACGCAAGAAAATAGAGATTCTCAATCGTTCCCATGCGTGCCACCTGGCAAGGATTATAGCACGCCAAATGAGAATTATTCTCACCCCCTTCCCGTGAGCATTGCGGCCCGATCCTGGTCATCATCCACGGCGGCGGCAACCTGCGCGGCAACGTGGCGATCTCGCCGGCCATCACCCAAGAGCAGCCGGTCAAAGTCTGCCCAGCGCATAATCACCAAGTCTTTCTCGTGGCGGGCGCCCACCTCGTGAAGCACCGCGGCCGCAACCTGGCTGCCCGTGGCGCTGCGTTCGGCTTGCACGAGGGCAGCCACCACGCGCGCGGGCAAGTGCGCCCATGACTTGGCTTCGATGCTCCAGTCTTCCGTCACCACGTCGGCGCCAGGCTGCCCAGCCCCGGCGCGCTGCGTCCCCAGCTTGGCGGCTATGCGGCGCTCGTGGCGCTGCCAGGTCGATCTACTCTGTGTCATTTCGCCCCCGTGATTCTCATAGTGCCGGCCCGCTGGGTCTCCTTGCGATGGGCAAAGAGTTTCAGCGCCAGGTCTGCGTCTGCCTGACAGAGTACGTCCAGGGCGCGGGCATCGTAGGAGACAACCACAGAGGGCGCCGTCATTGCCACCTTGCCGGCCCGCGTCGCATAGCTCGTGACGCCCGTCTCGGCCATTACGTCACCAATCAGCGCCTTGGCTGCGTCCTTGACCTGGTTGTAGGCGTCAACCATGCCGGCCGCTACCTGGTAGACCGTGACGGCGCTCTCTACGCTCTCTGCGGGCGTTCCTGTATGCGCCGCGTCGAGGGCGGCCTGTAGTTCTTCGATGGTGGTCATAGTATCCCGTCCCTTTTTTATAGTGTCACTTTGTAAACCTAATCAGTCGCCGATCTACTCTGTGTTGGCATTGGCTAACAAAACCTCCCTTTAGTTGTTCTTTTCGGAGGGGGGGGTCGCGACGGTCGCGACCCCCTCGCGACCCCCCTTTTGCTGTCGTCT
>JAPKMV010000803.1 GCA_026645635.1 Caldilineaceae bacterium | reverse complement strand
TCACCTCACGGGCCGGCGCCACGTCGCGCAAGATCGGGCGCGCGGCCATCATGCGGGCGACGGCGGTCTGGTTGGCTTGTTCGATGTCGATCATGTTCTTCTCCCGGTTTTCAGCAGAACTTTCTCTCGCTTCGCCGTAATACAGCAGGACAGTGGTCACGAATTACACGAATCTTGACGAATTGACGGCAAGTGTTCGTGAGAAGCTGTTTGTGAAGGTCCTCTTGACGCAGAGATGTAGAGGCGGAGAGGCTCGCAGAGAGGAAAAACGGAGGAGTTCTTCATGCGTGTTCTCCGCGTTTCTCTGCATCTCTGCGCCTTTGCGTCAAAGTGAGGTGACTTCACAAACAGGCTCTGAGAATTCGTGTGCTAGCGCGGGCCGAAATCCACCAGCGCGGTCATGTTCCAGAGCAGGCGCGGATCGTGCGTGTCCGGCGCAATCACCACGCGAAAAACGATATCCCGGGCGAGGTAATCGGCCTCGGTCATCGCGCGCTGGGGCAGCGGACTGGCCACCTCCACCCCACCGCCGGTCTCACCCACGGGACGGATGCGCACCACCCGGCCCGTCAGCGCCAGCGACGGCAGCGCATCGAAGGTGATCGTCACCGGGTCGCCGGGCGCGATGCCGCCCACATCCAACTCGGTGAGGTCGATCGTTTCGATGCGCCAGGCGGACAAATCGGCCAACTGGATCACCGGCGCATCCGGCGCGACCCGTGCGCCGCTGTCGATGGTGAGCGCGGTCACGGTGCCGGTGAAGGGTGCGCGCAACTCCGTTTCCGCCAGCGCGACCAGGGCATCCTGGAGCAGCGCCGTGGCGATGTCGACGTCGCCCTGCGCCACGGCGATTTCCTCGGCGCGTGCGCCGGATTTGACAAAGTCCAGCGCGGCCTGCGCCTGCTGCACCAGTGCGGCGGCTTCCGCCACTTCATCGGGCTGCGCGGCGGTGAGCGTGTCGAGCTGCGCCCGCGCCACGCTGATCGCTGCGGCGGCGCTGGCCGCCAGTTCTGGCGCGGCGCCGCCCTGCAAAAGCTCGTAGCGCGCCTGCGCGGCGTTGAACTCAGCCGTCGCAGCCTGCAGTTCCAGCGCCTCCGGCAGCATGCCGATGTCGGGGTTGCCGCGCACCTTGTTGTAGGCGGCGCTGGCCTGGTTGATGCGCGCCTGCGCCAGTTCCAACTGTGCCGCCGCTTCGATCAATTCCTGCGGGTCGGCGCCGCGGGTGATGACGCCATATTCGGCCTGCGCCTGGGCGAGGGTGGCTTGCGCTGCAGCCACGGCGCCGGGCAGCAGGCCGCCGGCCAGTTTATCATAGTTGGCCTGCGCTGCAGCCAGCGCCGCCTCCATCTGCGCCACTTCCTCGGGCTTTGGCCCCGCGGCGAGGAACGCCCGCGCAGCCAGGGCGCGGTTCAACTCGGCCTGCGCCTGCGTCACCAACACGCGCTGACGCTGATCCCTGAGCTTGACCAACAGTTGCCCGGCGGCGACGAGTTCACCCTCTGCAACCAGCACTTCCTGCACGATGCCTTCGACCGGCATGCCGAGTTCGACGCTGCGCACCGGCGCCACGTTGGCCTCGGCGCGCACCTGGCGCACCAAAACCGGCGCCGCATTCGTGTCGGTCAGCGCCGGCTGTGGGCGAGGCTCACTTGCCGCCTGTGTCAAAGCGGATGACCAGGCGCCGTTTTGAAAACTCCAATAGCCAAGACCGGCGACCACGCCGACCACGACCAGCAAAATCATCCACTGCCTTGTCAACGAACGCATCCTTTCTCGTTTGGAAACAGCCGCAGCGCGGACATGCCCCGATTCTACCACACCTTGCGGTCAGCCACTGCGCACGAAGAATCCTGTTCCCGGCTAGTGTAGCCCAACCGGTGGCGCAATCGTGGAAATTACGTTTTGATGGTATAGTGGTGTTTTATATGGGAAAAGTCCCTACATTGGCGCTGTATGCTGCCGTGCTGATTGGCGCAGTGGGTTTGGTCTGGCTCGCCTGGCGCTTCTATCCAGCGCAGGTGCGCCCACAGTTAGGCTGCCAGCCCAATTGCATACAGGCGCAGATGAGCGGTCGCGATCTGCGCAATGTCGATCTGAATCGGACCAACCTGCGGGACGCCACGCTGACTGGCGCCGATCTGCAGGGTGCGACGCTCATGTTTGCGACGCTGTCGGGAGCAATCCTGCGCGAAGCAAATCTGTCCGGGGTCGATCTCTCCAACGCGCTGCTCCACCGGGCCGATTTGCGCTATGCTGACCTGCGCCAGGCGGTGATGCGCAGTACAGACCTGCGGGAAGCCGACCTGCGCGACGCCGACCTGCGCGGCGCTGACCTGCGTGGCGCGCTGCTGGGAGACGCGACGCTGGAGCGGGCGAATCTGCAAGGTGCGCTGTTGATCGACGCCAGCCTGGAGAACGCGATCCTGCGCCGGGCCGACCTGCGGGGGACGAATCTGCGGGGTGCACGCTTGCGCGGCGCCGATTTGCGGCTGGCGCTGCTTG
>JAPKMV010000802.1 GCA_026645635.1 Caldilineaceae bacterium | reverse complement strand
CACCGCGGTCGACGCCGGCTGGCTGGAACCGGCCGGCTATACCGGCTTCGAGATCCGCCACAGCGACGGCCAGGGCGCCAAGACCGTGCTCGTGCTGCCCGACCTGGCCACCTGTCCCGCCTGCCTGGCCGACGTGTTCGAACCGGCCAACCGCCGCCTCGGCTACCCCTTCACCAACTGCACCGACTGCGGCCCGCGCTTCTCAATCATCGAGGCGCTGCCCTACGACCGGCCCAACACCACGATGCGCGGCTTTACGCTCTGCCCGGCCTGCCGCGCCGAATACGAAGACCCGCAGGATCGCCGCTTCCACGCCCAGCCCAACGCCTGCCCGGTCTGCGGGCCACAGTTGACGCTGATTGAGCTCACGGCAAGACGCAAAGACGCAAAGGCACAGAGCGGAGAGGCACTTCACAATTCACAATTCAGAATTCACAATTCAGAATTAAGAATTGTGAATTCTGAAGTCAGAATTGTGAAGTCAGACCACCTCCCCTCCGCCGCCGCCCTTCTCCGCGCCGGCGCTATCGTCGCCGTCAAGGGGCTGGGCGGCTTTCAGCTTATGGTTGATGCGCGTAGTGAAGCCGCGGTGATACGTCTCCGCGAGCGCAAGCCGCGCCCGGACAAGCCTTTTGCCGTGATGGCGCGCGACCTGGCGCAGGCGCACACGTTATGTCACATCGACGTGGCGGAAGCCGCGCTTCTCGCCAGCGCACAGGCGCCCATCGTGCTGCTGCGCCGCCGCGCGGACGCGCCGCTGGCAGCGGCTGTGGCGCCAGGCAACCCCAACCTGGGCGTGATGCTGCCCCACACGCCGCTCCATCACCTGCTGCTGGCGGAGTTGGATTTCCCCGTGGTGGCCACCAGCGGCAACTTGAGCGACGAGCCGATCTGCATCGACAACGACGAAGCCGTCGCGCGCCTCGGCCACATCGCCGACGCCTTCCTGCTGCACGACCGCCCCATTGCCCGCCACGTGGACGACAGCGTGCTCTGGCTGGTGGAGGGCCAGCCGCAGTTCCTGCGCCGCGCCCGCGGCTATGCCCCGCTGCCCGTGCCGCTCCCGCAGCCGGCGTCGACGATCCTGGCGGTCGGCGCACACCTCAAAAACACCGTCGCGCTGAGCGTGGAGCGCCAGGTCTTTCTCAGCCAGCACATCGGCGACCTGGAGAGTGCGGAGTCGCTGGCGGCCTTCGAGCGGGTCATCGCCGACTTTCTGCGTCTTTACGAAGCGACACCGGTGGCTATCGCCCATGATTTCCACCCAGACTACCTCTCTACCAAGTGGGTTGGGGAGCAGTTGGCAGCGGGCAGTGGGCGGTGGCAGGCGCGTGGCGTGAAAGCCATGCCCGTTCAACACCATCACGCGCACCTGGCCGCCTGCCTGGCGGACAACGGCTGCACGGAGCCGGCGCTGGGCGTCATCTGGGACGGCACCGGCTACGGCACCGACGGCACGATCTGGGGTGGCGAGTTTCTGCTGGGCGACGCCGCAGGCTATCGCCGCGTGGCGCATCTGCGCCCGTTCCAATTGCCCGGCGGCGACGCTGCGGTGCGCGAGCCGCGGCGGGTGGCGCTGGCGCTGCTCTGGGCGCTCCTGGGCGACGCCGCGCTGGCGCGGGACGACCTGGCGCCGGTCCGGGACTTTGCGCCGCACGAACGGCAGGTGCTCGCGCAGATGCTGCGCCGCGGGGTGAACGCGCCGACGACGACCAGCGCCGGGCGTCTCTTTGACGGCGTAGCCGCGCTGCTGGGGCTGCACCAGGTGGTGAGCTTCGAGGGGCAGGCGGCCATGGCGCTGGAGTTTGCCGCTGCGCCGGGCGTTGCGGACGCCTATCCCTTCTCGCTCGTGGCCACCGGTGCGGCAGAGCCGGCGTATCAACTGGACTGGCAGCCGCTGCTGGCCGCGCTGTTGGTTGATTTGAAGCACGGCGTGGATGGGGGTATCATGGCAGCACGCTTTCACAACGCGGCGGTAGCCGGTATGGTGGCCGTGGCGCAGGCCGTGGGCGAACCGGTCTTGGCGCTCAGCGGCGGCTGCTTCCAGAACCGCCGCCTCACGGAACAGGCTGCGGCGCAGCTGCGTGGTGCCGGCTTCCAGGTGCTGCTGCACCGCCAGGTTCCACCCAACGACGGCTGTATCAGTTTGGGGCAGGTGGTGGTCGCGGCCCATAAGCTCCATGTTCAGTGACTTGCAGAACCTGCGCTTTGTCACGCAAAGGCGCAAAGACGCAAAGGCACGACTCCTGGATCCTGCAAGCATCCGCAGTGCGTGTGTCTTGTCTTTGCGCCTTTGCGTCTTTGCGTGAGCCAAAAAAGGAATCCCTTATGTGTCTTGGCGTACCCGGCAAGATCGTCCAGATTGACGAAAACCCCACCGGCATGACGATGGGCCGCGTCAGCTTCGGCGGCGTGCTCAAGGAGGTCTGCCTGGCCTATGTGCCGGAGGCGCAGGTGGGCGACTACGTGGTTGTCCATGTCGGCTTTGCCATCAGTTGCATCGAC
>JAPKMV010000801.1 GCA_026645635.1 Caldilineaceae bacterium | reverse complement strand
GCGTGCACCTGGGCCGTGGTGATCTCGTTGCCCGTGTCTTGCAGGTGGGCCAGCGCCTGCGCAACCAGGTTGTTGGCCGCTTCGGGGCGTCCCTGCGCCTGGTAGGTCATGGCCAGGACGAAGACACTCTGCACGAAGCAGTGGGGTACGGCCTGGTAGCGCCGCGGGATCAGCTCAGCCAGCGCCCGTTCGGCGGCGGGCAGGTCGTTGTGATAATAGGCCAGCGTCGCTGCAAAATAGTGCAGCCACGCTTCGTAGCTTGTCCAGGATGTTTTGTGGCTCAGCGCCCGCGCTGCTGCGATCGTCTTGGCCAGGCCGCGCAGGTCGCCGGCGATGGAGTAGATATGGCATTTGGCGATCAACAGGCGCTGCTGCGCAGTGGGGGCAAAGGCTCCAACGAGCCTGATCTGCGCGTCGAAGAGGGCGTATGCCCGCGCCAGGTCGCCCCTCGCCTGCAAGGCCCCGCCGCGGAAGACGGCGGCGATGTTGCGCACCGACCAGAGGGTAAGCGGCGTCTGAGCGAGGGCTGTTTCGCTGTGGCGCATGACGCCCGCCCAGTCGCTGCCCCAGTAGCATAGATAGGTGCGCAGGATGGCGGTCTCGCCTTCCAGCGCATCGAGCGCAGCCTGGTCATAGCGCCCGCCGTCGGACGACTTGCCGGCGCGGAGGGCCGCCAGCCGCGCCGAGACGCGGCGTTCCAGCGCTTGGACGCGGGTCAGGTCATAGCGGCTGTGGGCGATCCACGTCCGGGTCAGCAACAGTTCAGGATATTCATCGACCAGGCTGTCGTCGAAAAGCCGCAGCCAGCGCTCCAGTTGCTGCCACTCCTCCCTGTTCATCGCCTCGATGCGCACTTCCGCCAACAACTGCGCCGCGCCGGGCGCGTCGCCGGCAGCCAGCGCGTGGCGCAGCGCCTCCGCCACCATCCCCTGTTCCGCACACCAGCGGCTGGCCCGGCGGTGCAGCGCGGCGATCTGGGCAGGGGACGCGGCCTGACGCAGCCGATGTTGCAGCGTCTGCCGGAAGAGGGGGTGATACTGAAACCAGTTCCCTTCCTCGTCGAGGGCAAGGGTGAAAATGTCGTTGGCCTCGAGCCAGTCCAGATTCGCCCGCGCGGCGTCCGGCGTCAAGTCTGCGGTGCACAGCGCGGCGCAGGCGTCGGCGTGCAACCGTTCGAGCAGGGAGGTCTCGCAGAGAAAAGTCTGCATCTCCGGCGCCAACTGGGCGACGACCTCGTTGGCCAGATAGTCCATGGCAAACGTGGCGCCGCCGTCGAAGATGTCGGGCTGGAAGACTGCGTCCGGCTGCTGGCGCAGGTAGAGGATCATCAGTTGCAGGCTGGCGACCCAGCCCTGGGCGCCCTGGGTCAGCCTGGCTATTGTCTTCTCGTCGAGCAACTGCGGCGCCAGTTCGGCCAGCAATTGGCGAATTTCCTCCTCCGAGAAGAGCAGGCTGCTGGCGCGGATCTCGACCAGCTTGCCGTAGGCGCGGGCGCTGGCCAGGGAGAGCGGCGGGCTGCGTCGTGCGGTGATCACCAGGTGCAGGTGCTGCGGCGGATAGTGCAGCAGTTCGACGATCAGCGCGTGGATGGCCGGCGTTTCGATGACGTGATAATCCTCCAGCACGATCACGAACTCCTGGTCGATCTGGTCGAGTGCGTTGGCCAACTCCCTGGTGATCGTGCGCAGCGACGGCAGTTCGCTCGCGGCCAGCATCTCCCCGACTTCGGCGCCGAAGCCGGGCCAGATCTGGCGGATGGCGGTCGTGAGGTAGATGAGAAACTGATAGAGATCGTTGTCTTCCGCGTCCAACGCCAGCCATGCGCTGGGAAGCTGGCGGGTCTGCAGCCAGGTGCTGACCAGGGTGGTTTTGCCGTAGCCCGCCGGCGCCACGATCACCGTCAGCGGCGCCAGCAGGTCGAGTTCCCTAAACAGTCGCGGTCGCAGGATCACATCGCCGGCCAGTTGCGGGCGATAGAGCTTGCCGTGATTGAGCGGATAGGCGACCGATGACAAAGGCAATGTCGAAGTCCTCAGACATTTATTATATGCATTATTGGCAGGTCGCGGAATTCAACTCATTCCCCTGGAATTATACCATTCCTACAACCAATCGGGGCAAGCGATCCGGCGCGCTAAGGCATAGACTGGTCTGAACTTGAGTGCTTTGGCATTTCTTCTGACTGGAGCAGCCGTCGTGGAAAAACCAAACCGGGTCCGTCTTGATCAGCCTGCCTACTACCGTGTCTATTTGCAGGGGGTGTTGGACGAAAGCTGGTCGGCGGAACTCCAGGGCATGAACTTCCACCTGACCTCGGATCCGCCCGCGCCGGCAATTACCGTGCTCAGCGGCGAACTGGTGGACCAGGCCGCGCTCATGAGCGTGCTCAGCCTGGTCTATGACCTGGGGCTGCCGCTGATGGCGGTCGAATGCCTGCCCTACGCGGAGCCGTGACCCTCTGAAGCTGTTTGTAAAGTCACCCCATTTTGACGCGGAGGCGCAGAGA
>JAPKMV010000800.1 GCA_026645635.1 Caldilineaceae bacterium | reverse complement strand
CTGCTGCCCAAAGAGGACACCAGCCTCTTCGTGCGCAACGAGCTGGTGGCGTTCATCCGCGCCCACGGCGGGGTGACGGCGGCGAGCGGGGCGCGCCGGGATGGGCGGGTGGTGGTGGCGGAGTGAGTTTGAGGTGGATGGCATCGGTAGAAAGTAGAAAATAGAAAGTAGAACTCAGAGATTAGAGATTGGAGATTGGGTGATGACTGCCAGGCGAATGGGGCGGATTTTTCGGGAAGATGGCCGCGCGCTGATCGTGGCGCTGGATCATGGACTGATCGACGGGCCGAAGCAAGGGTTGGAACAGCCGGGCCGGACGATCGTCCGGGTCGCGGCGGGCGGCGCGGATGCGATTCTGACTTCCTACGGCGTGGCGCAGCGTTTCGCCCGTGAGTTGGCGCCGCTGGGCCTGATCCTGCGGCTGGACGGCGGCGCCACCAGCCTGGGCAGCGGCGCTGGCCAGGGGGCGCTCTTCTACGGCGTGGAAGCAGCGCTGAAACTCGGCGCGGATGCCGTGGCCGTTTCGGCCTTCCCTGGTGCGCCGGATGAGGTGGCCTCGCTGGAGCGGCTGGCGCACGTCATCGACGCTGCGCACGACTGGGGGCTGCCGGTCATGGCGGAGATGGTGCCGGGCGGCTTCGACAGCCCGCCGGAGATGCGCACCGTGCACGCTGTAGCGCTGGCGGTGCGCGTGGCCGCCGAACTGGGCGCCGACTTTGTCAAGACGCCCTACGTTGCGGGCTTCGAGGCGGTGACGGCGAGTTGCTACGTGCCGGTCGTCGTGCTCGGCGGGGCGAAGCGGGGCAACGAGGCGACGATGCTGGCGGACATCCGTGCGGCGATGGAAGCCGGGGGCGCAGGCGTAGCCATCGGGCGCAACATCTTCCAGGCCGACGACCCGCAGGCGATGACGGCGTCCGTGGCGGCGATTGTCCACGAATGAGGTAGTCTCGCCCGCAGGGACAACACCGGCGCCTCAACTGATGATGAACCCACCCGCTGCGGGCTTTGATTGAGCAAGAAGTGAGCAGTGAATGGTCTGGTGGTCGCTGTCGGCGCGCGCTACACTGGTCAATAAAAACGGCCACATCATCGACGCCGCGCTGAGTACTGCGCTCACTGTTCACGGAAAGGAACCGCCACCATGTCCACCGACACCAATATCGCTGTCCTCGAAACGGCCCGCCAGCATTTCAGCGCCGGCGACATCGCCGCCTACCTGACAACGCTCTATGCGCCCGACACCGCCGCACACTTCCTTCCGCCTGGATTGCCGCCTGGGTTTGCGGGTCTGGAACTCTTCTACGGCGCATTTCACACCGGTTTTCCCGATGCGCAACTGCACTTCGACGATGTAGTGGCCGAAGGCGACAAACTGGCCGTGCGCTATCACATTGCCGCCACCCATAGCGGCGAATTCAACGGCATTCCCGCCACGGGCAAACCGGTCAGTATCGGCGGCGCCACGATTATGCGCTTCGTCGATGGCAAGGTTGTCGAGCGCTGGTCACAGTCGGACTTTCTCGGCTTGATGCAGCAACTGGGTGTGGTTCCTGCGTAGGTTGAACCGGATGCACAGCCAGAAGTCTCGCCTGCTGCAGGGAGTCGGCGTAGACGCTGCTCACGTGGCCGGTTACATTGCTGCACGCAGCGGCGTGCAGATTGGGGCGGAACGGTGAGCAGGCGCGCGCGGGTAATCGGCGCCAGCCTGCTGATCGCCGCAGTCATGGCCGCAGGATTCGCAGCGGTGCGCCGCCACGACTGTGCGGCGTTCGACCCCGACCGTGTGGCCTACCTGGAAAAGGCTGGCTGGGAAGCCTACTATGCGCGCAACTGGATGCAGGTGTTTGCGCTCATGGTGCAGATGAACCACACGCAGTTCTGCATGAGTTGGTTGGACGCAGCGACTGCCGCCGTGGATATTGCGCGCGCAGCCGCGGCGTTTGCACCGGTTGACAATGATGTCGCTGCCACGCAGGAGCACCTCACCCGGTTTTACGCCAAGGCGCGCAATGCCGCCGGGTTGGAGGCAGCGGCAGCGACGCTGGCCGCCCTGGAGCTAGACTACTGGCTGGTGCACCGCACACTGGCGGTCGCGCGCAAGGCGGCGCCTGACCACGCCGGCGACATCACGCCGATGACGGTCTCGCTCGAAAGGCTGCACGCTGCGCTCTTCGATGCTCCTCCGACCGCACTTCGGCGCAGCGCCGCGGCTCGCGCCGAAGCTGCCGCCACGGTCGACCGCATCACCGGCGGCTATTCGGCAGACATCGCCGCAGATTGGGAATCCATCGAACAACATCTGCGGCGGGCCTACCGCGCCGTGGCCGATGCGCCAGACACAATGCCATGAGGCTGGGCGTGAAAACCGATTACGGCGTGTGGTATTGCTGCGCCAGACGCTTGACGACGGTGTAGGCGTGCACCAGCCGCGCGGGCGGGATGTCGGGCTGGACAAAGTGTCCGGTGTTGAAGATGAAGCCGCCGCCCGGTCCGTAGATCTCGAAGCGCC
>JAPKMV010000007.1 GCA_026645635.1 Caldilineaceae bacterium | reverse complement strand
GGGCAGCCGATCCTGCAGCCGGTGGATGCGGCGGCGGGCGGCTGGTGGAATTGGACGCCCGCCGCGGTGGACTTCCGCGACGACAAGGTGGCGCTCTTTGCGACCTACCTGCCTGCGGGCACCTACGCCTACACCTTCCAGGTGCGGGCCACGCTGCCCGGCGAGTACCGCGTCCTGCCCGCGCACGGGGAGATGATGTACTTCCCCGACGTGTGGGGACGGAGTGGGGGAGAGTTGTTTACGGTGAGTGAGTAGGGGTGGAGATTGGAGATTGGAGATTGGAGATTGGGAGATTAGGGGATTGAGCGATTGATGAGGTGAGGATGCAGGAGGGTGGCAGCGGATGGGGCTGTCGCCCTCCTTTTTGTTGAAGCGGGTAAATAGATGAATATTTCCATCAGACACGAAACCGAGCAGGACTACCGCGAGGTGGAAGAACTTACACGGGAGGCATTCTGGAATCTATACGTTCCCGGCTGCGATGAGCATTACCTGGTCCATCAGATGCGCAGGCACCCCGACTTCTTGTCCGAGCTGGCGTTTGTTGCAGTTGTGGACAGCAAGATTGTCGGCAACATCATGTACACCAGATCCTGGGTCGCCGACGCGTCAAACCAACGCATCGAAACGGCGACTTTTGGCCCCATCAGCGTCTTGCCCGCCTGGCAAAGACAGGGCATTGGCGGCGCGCTGATCCGTCACTCCAGCAAAATTGCATTGGAACACGGCTACAAAGCCATCATCATTCATGGGCATCCCCACAACTACTGCAAACATGGGTTCAAGAGTTCCATGGATTTCAACATCAGCGACGCCGAGGGCAAGTTTCCGTACAGCCTGTTGGTGCTTGAATTGGAAAAGGGCGTCTTCGCAGAACGCAATTGGCGCTACCTTACCAGCGATGCCTACAATATCGATGCGCATGCTGCCGCTGAATTCGATAAACAGTTTCCACCCAAGCAAAAAGAGTACCGGTACACCCAGGAAGAATTCCATATCGCGAGCCGCGCCTATCTGGGGTGAACACCAAAAGCGGACGAGGATCGCCACGATTCTCTTGCATCTCAATCGATGGCCCTGGTCGAATTCCGGCGGGCGTGTGCGCTGCCATACTATGCTTTCTCTCGATTTTCTCTGCGTTTCTCTGCATCTCCGCGCCGCTGCGTCAAAGTGAGGTGACTTTACAAACAGGCTCGTAGAGACAATACAATCCACAGATTGCGCAGATTTCACAGAGTAACGGCCCGTGCATCTGCGTAATCTGTGAAATCTGTGGATGATGCCTGAGTAGTTACATGCAGATTTGATGTCGGCCATCTGCGAAAATCTGCGCAATCTGCGGATAAGCGTCTGGCGCTCCCCACTGCGGAGCAGCGCTCACAAAACGCTTGCTTTCTATCATCCATGACTTTTGAAAGCCCCAATTGCGCAAGAATCGGATCGACGGCGGGCGGCAGTTGCGCGAAAATCGACGGCAGTTACGTTGCGATTGTTCATTTGCGAGGATACTGCGACCATGATTGCCGAACCGAACACGACCCAGGCTGCTGCCGACTACGCGCTGGTGGCCGCCGCCATCGAATACCTGGAAACCCATCACACGACCCAACCTGACCTGGATCAACTTGCTACCACCCTGGGTCTCAGCCCAAGCCACTTGCAGCGGGTCTTCCGGCGCTGGGCCGGCATCAGCCCGAAGCGCTTTCTGCAATTTCTGACGGTGGAGCACGCCAAGGAACTGCTGGCGCAGTCGCACAGCGTGCTCGACGCCGCCTACGACGCCGGCCTATCCAGCCCCAGCCGCCTGCACGACCTCTTCGTGACGGTGGAAGCGATGACGCCGGGCGAATTCAAAGACGGCGGCGCCGGGCTGACGATCAGCTACGGTTTTCACGCCACACCCTTTGGCGAATGCCTGGTGGCCGTGACCGCACGCGGGGTCTGCGCGCTTTCGTTCGTCGGCGGCGACGGGCGGGCAGCGGAGGTTGCTGCGCTGGCAGCGCGCTGGCCCAACGCCCGGCTCCTGCATGATGAAACCCAGACCGCCGCGGTGGCTGCCCAGGTCTTTGCGCCGCTGGCCGTGCCCGGTGACGGCATCGCGCCTTCCAGCCGCGCCCCCATCCGGCTGTTGCTCGCCGGCACGAACTTCCAGGTGAAGGTGTGGGAGGCGCTGCTGCGGGTGGCGCCCGGCCAGGTGACGACCTACGCCGCTGTGGCCGAAGCGGTGGGGCAGCCGGCAGCCAGCCGGGCCGTGGGCAGCGCCGTGGGCGCCAATCCGGTCGCCTACCTGATCCCCTGCCACCGCGTCATCCGCAAGACCGGCGCCATCAAGGATTACCGCTGGGGTTCGACGCGCAAAAAGGCGATCCTGGGCTGGGAAGCCGCGCATACGTTGTACGTGTGAGCGGCAGTTTTCCCATCACACAGCCGGCATCCGCTCCGCCCAGGGGCGCGCCTGCTCCAGTTGACCGGCCAGCCGGAAGAGTGTCGCCTCGTCGCCGAAGCGCCCGACGAACTGGATGCCCACGGGCAGGCCGGCGTCGGTCCAGTGCAGCGGCATAGACATGGCCGGCTGGCCGGTGACGTTGAACGGCGCCAGATAGCGGATGTAGCTGAAGGTCTTGAGCGCCAGCGGTCGCACCAGGTTGAGACCGGTCAGCACCTTGCTCGCGTGCAGCGCGCTGACCGCGTTGAGCAGACGGCGTTCACTCTCAGTCGGCTGCAGCGCGCCGACCAGGACCGGCGGCACGGGCAGCGTCGGCGTGACGAGGATGTCGTACTGCTGAAAGAACGGCCCGACCTTGCGCGCGGCGTAGCCCATCTGCCGGATCGCGCCGGCATAGTCGGCGGCAGAGAAAGCCCGCCCCAGGTGGCCCAGCACCCAGGTCAGCAGTTCAAAGTCGCCCCTGCTCACCTTTTTGCCCATCAGTTTGGCCGTCTCCGCCATGTCGTTCCAGACCTGGCCGCTGAGGATCGTCAGAAACGCCATCGCCATCGCCTCGTTGTCCACGTCCGGCGCAGCCTCGACGACCTCGTGGCCCAGGTCGCCGAGCAGCTTGAGCGTGGCTTGCAGACCGCGCACGCACTCCGGGTCGGGCGGCTCGTCCACGCCGATCAGCGCACGGGTGGTGTAGGCAATGCGCAGCTTGCCGGGGTCGCGGCCAACTTCTTCGAGAAACGGGCGTTCAACCGGCGGCGCCGCATAGGGTGCGCCTGCATCACTGCCCGCGGTCGCATCCAGCAACGCCGCGCTGTCGCGCACAGAACGGGAGAGCACATGCTCGATGGCATAGCCTTCCCAGAGTTGATAGTTGATCGGCCCGGTGGGCGTGCGCCCGCGCGACGGTTTCAACCCGAAAACGCCGTTGACCGAGGAGGGGATGCGGATCGAGCCGCCGCCGTCGCCGCCGCTGGCGATGGGCGTCATGCGCGCGGCCACCGCCGCGCCGGAGCCGCCGCTGGAGCCGCCCGCAGTGCGCGCCAGGTCATAGGGATTGCGCGTCGGGCCAAAGAGCGCCGGCTCGGTGTAGGGTGTGATGCCGAACTCGGGCGTGTTGGTCTTGCCCAGGATGACCAGCCCGGCCGCTTTCCAGCGCCGCACCATCTCACTGTCTATGGTGGGCGACCACTCCTTCAGCAGCCGGGTGCTAGAGGTGGTCGGCGCACCGGCCACCAGCGCCAGCAGATCCTTGACGAGGAAGGGCACCCCGCGCAGTGGGCCGTCGGGCAGGTCGCGCTGCGCGGCCTGGCGCGCCTGGTTGAACATGGCGTAGGTGACGGCGTTGATCTGCGGGTTGACCGCTTCGATGCGGGCGATGGCCGCCTCGACCAGTTCCAGCGGGGAGACCTGACCGCTGCGCACCAGTTCGGCCAGACCCAGTGCATCGTACTGTTGGTATTCGGCAAAGGCGAACATAGCGACTCCTTCGCAGCAGGTGTTTGGCAAGTGACCTGCCGCCATTATACGCTGCTTTGGCGAGCGCAGCCAGCACCCGATGGCAGTATCGGCGCCAGCCGGCCTCAGAAACTGTTTGTACATATCCGTTTGACGCGGAGACGCGGAGTCGCGGAGGTTCGCGGAGAAGAAACTGGGTGCGATTCTGTGGCAGTTTCTCTGCGTTTCTCTGCATCTCTGCGCCCCCGCGTTGAAGTGGTTGGCTTTACAAACAGACTCTCAGAGCGGTTCTGGCTGACGCAGCGTCAGCCCGCCAGCGGCAAACTGTCAGCCATGACTCGCAAAGTGCGGACAGAGTGCGGTATAATGCTTGCGCAACCAGACGCCCGAAGATACGTAGTGACTATCTGGGCAGCAACCGTGCATCCACATGGTTGTAGTTGCACCGGAACAGAGCGTGTAGCGAATTACCTGACACTATTAGGAGGAACTTCAAAATGGCATCTCTCATGGAAAAAGTCTCGACGTTGATCTCCGCCAATCTCCACTATCTCGTGGACGAGGCGTTGAAGTCGAACAGCCTGGCGGTTATCGACCAGTATGTGCGCCAGGTGGAAGACAACCTTGCCGACCTGGAAGACGCGGCGTCCACCGTGGGTGGCGAGGTCAAGGGGTTGCAGCGCAAGCTGATCGAGTATCAACACAAGCAGCAAGAGCTGGATCGTGCGATCGATGCGTTCCTCACCGAAGGCAACGACAGCGCCGCCGTGGCCGCACAGAGCAAACTCAACAGCACCGTGCGCATGATCGAAACCTATCAGACGCAGGTGGAGCGCCAGGAGACCGAGTTCAAGGCGCTGTTGGGCGCCAAGGTCAAGCTCGAAGCGCGACTGGCGACCATGAAGCAGGAGCGCGAGGAACTGCAGGCGCTGCTCGAACTGGCCAAGAGCAAGGAAGTGACGGTCAAGGCCATGAAGAGCCTGGATGACCTGATGGGCGTCGGCGACACCGATGTCAGCCGCATCGCCACCAGCATCTACGCCCGCCTGGACAAGGCGTCGGCCGCCAGCGAACTGCGCGCCGCCAGCCTGGACGAGCAGATGGACCAGGTGCTCGAGCGCTCGATGCTCGACCAGCAGTTGGCCGACCGCAAGAAGAAACTCGGCATCAACTAACTGGCTGCCAGCAGCAGCGGACGCGCACGGGCGCGACTTGTCATGCCCGTGCGCGTCCACATGAAGTCAGTCTCGGAAGACGTCTTTGCATCTCTGCACCATTGCGTCTTTGCGTTTATCAATGTCATGTAAGCACCAACGAAAAAGCCAATGAACCGAACACGTTTGATCTTTGTCGCCATCGTCGTTGTGGCGCTCGTCATAGTGGGGGCCGGCCTGCTGTGGGCCAACCGCAGCGGCGCGCCTGTGGACAGCGGCTTGACCGTAGATCGCCCGGAAGCCGTCAAGATTCGCATTCTGACGGCGCTGCCGGTGGAACCTTGGGTGCGCAGCGCAGCGCAGGAATTCAATGCCGGCGATTTTAGTGTCGATGGCGTGCCGATCGAGGTGGAAGTCGTCGCCGCCGATGGGCTGACCGCGCTCGGCCGCTATGACCGCGACGAGTTCGGCGCGCTGCCGCCGGACGTCCGCCCGGAGGACCTGACAGAGGCCGAACAGGCGCGCCTGGCCACCTTCCCGACGGCCTGGATACCCGACAGCCGCTATCTGGTGGAATTGGCCAACGCCGCCTACAAGGAGCGGCTGGGCCGCGATGTCTTCCTCACCGACGGCGAATACCGGGCGCGGCCCATCGCCATCAGCCTCTTTGCTTGGGGTCTCTACAACACTCGCGCCGAGGTGTTGGAGGAAAGATTTGGCGCCATCGACTGGTCGGCGATCCATGACGCTGCCACCGCAAGCGGCGGTTGGCCGGAGTTAGGCGGTCTGCCCGCCTGGGGTTTCTTCAAGCTGGTCGTCCCCAATCCAAGCCGCAACGTCGGCGGGCTGGCGGCCATGATCGCCATGGCCGGCGAGTTCTATGGCCGCACCGACATCAGCGTCGAAGATGTCACCAACCCGGAGTTTCAGAAATGGCTGAAAGAGTTGATGGGCGCGGTGACCGACTTCAGCAGCAGCAGCGCGTACACGGCCGAGGACTTTGCGCTCTTTGGCTACAGCGTCGGCGACGGCGGCCAGTTGCTGGAAAGCGATCTCCTGCAAAATATGCAGGGCATCCTCAACCGCTGGGAAGACCCGCTGCAGCTCTATTACCCGGAATATGTCACCTGGTTCGACTTCCCCTTTGCAGTCTGGGTTGGCCCGGAGACCACGGCGCTGCAGAAAAACGCAGCGCTGGAGTTCCAGCGTTTCCTGCTCAGCCCGGAGCAGCAGCAGCAGGCGCTGGCCTATGGCCTGCGGCCTGCGAACCCGGACGTGCCGGTCGATGCGGCGGAGGACAGCCTCTTCACGCGTTGGGCTGACCAGGGCGTGCAGGAAGTCGTGCCGCGCACCTCGGCCATGCGCAGCCCGGATCGCGATGTGCTGCTGGCGCTGCTGCGCTGGTTCGAATTGAATGTGGCGCAGTAGGCGGAGGATGCGATGAGCAAGCAGAGACCGCCAACCAGCGCCAGCGCGCGGCGGCGCAACTCCAATCTTACCGTGCTGATCGTCGTGGCGATCGCCGCAACCATGTTCTGTGGCGCCCTCTTCGTGGGCGGCGGCGTGTGGTTCTTCAATCAGGCAACCGATGTCGATCCAGCCAGCGAAGCCGACACGCCAGCCTGGTCGCCCGATTCAGCCGAACTGACCGTGGCCGTGTCGCCGGTGATGGCGCCGGTCTTTGCGGAATTGGCTAATGAATTCAACGCGCAGAATCAGCAGACGCCCGACGGCCAGACGATGCGCGTGGCGGCGACGGTGGCCGAGCCGGAGCGCATGGTCGCCGCGGCGCTGGACAACCCGCCGTTTCAGGCCATGTCGCCCGACAGCAGCCTCTGGCTGGATCGTCTGGAGCAGAGTTGGCTGGCGCAGAGCGGCGGGCAGACAGAGAGCCAGATCCCCATCGGCCAACGGCGGGTGAGCGAACAGACGCGCTACGCCGTCAGCCCGATCGTGATTGCAGCCTGGGAGTCGGTGGCGCGCGAACTGGGTTGGCCCGACCGGCCGATCGGCTGGGAGGACATTCAACGCCAGGCCACGCGCGACGAGAATTTCAAGTGGAACCACCCCAGCACCAACAGCGCCGCCGGGCTGCTGGCGACGCTGGCTGAATTCTACGCCGGCGCCGGGTTGACGCGCGGTCTCACTGAGGAGGCGGCCACCGACCAGGCGACACTCGACTACGTGCGGGCGGTCGAGGCGACGGTGCGCTTCTACGGCGAGGGCGAAGAGGTGATCGTCGACCGGCTGGCGGAGGAGGGGCGCAACTTCCTCGACGCGTTTGTCGCGCAGGAGCGGGTGGTCATCGACTGGAACCAGAACCGGCGCGGCGACCCGCTCGTGGCGATTTACCCGGCGGAAGGCACGCTGTGGACCGACCATCCGCTGGCTTTGCTGGAGCTGGGCGGGCGTGAGGGCGAGTTTCCGGTCACCGACAACCAGCGGTTGACCTATCAGGCGTTGGCGGCTTTTCTCAGCTCGCCCGCGGCGCAGCAGAAGCTGCTGGCCGCCGGCTACCGCCCGGCCGATCTCGGCATCGCGCTCGATGCAGCCGGCAGCCCCTTCAGCGGCACGGCTGCCGTCGATTGGCGCGAGCCGCAGACGACGCTGCAGATGCCGTCGCCCGCGGTGGTGGATGTGGTGCAGAATTTCTGGTATTACACCAAGCGGCCCACCAATGTTTACCTGGTCGTGGACACCAGCGGCAGCATGGAAGGGACGAAGATCGACCGCACGCGCGAGGCGCTGGCTGCATTTGTCGAGCAGATCCGCGGCGACCGCGACCGCGTCGGCATTGTAGAGTTTGCCAGCGGCACCAAGGATCTTGTGCCGTTGACGGCAATGGACGAAGGCAACCGGCAGGCGCTGCTGACGCGCATCGGCAACATGCAGGCCGAGGGCGGCACCGCGCTGCTGGACGCCACCTACGATGCCATCGAACTGTTGTTGAACGAAGATGACAGCGAGGCCATCAACGCCATCGTCGTGATGACCGACGGTCAGGAGAATGAGAGCTTCCGCAGCCTGACCGAGATACAGCGGCTGCTGCGGTCAGCGCCGACGCCACCGGTGGTCTTCACCATCGGCTTCGGCGAGGACGCCGACGAAAATGTGCTGGCGGCGCTGGCGCAGTTGGGCGGCGGTCAGTTCCGTCGCGCCGACGAGACCGACATCGCCGAACTCTATCGCATCATCTCGACTTACTTCTAAGGACGGTCAGCCATCGTGACGGCAGAACCTGACATGACGACGATCCGCACCGACATCCAGAAGCGCGCCCAGAGCGCGATCTTCCAGTATGCGTTCTTCCGTTGGGAGAGCGCGCTGGTGATCGCACTGACCTTGGTGCTCTTCTTTCTTGTCCCGCGGCCATTTCCCTGGTGGCCGCGCTACGGCTGGCTGATCCTGGGCGCAGCGGGGCTGGCCGCGATAATCTACTCCAGCCTGACCGATGCCGACTCGAACGCACGCGTGGTGCTGCGGCTCTTCCAGGAGCAGTTCGACCCCGGCCGCATCCGCGACCGCGAGCTGCGTAAGGATGTGGAGACGGCGCTGGAGTATCAGCGGCGCATCGAGATGCAAGTGCGCGACCAGAAGCGCACGCTGATCCGCGAGCGGCTCGAAGATACGGCCAATCAACTCAGCAACTGGGTGAGCAACATGTACGCCCTGGCGCTGCGCCTGGACAGTTATCGCCGCGACGATCTGCTGAAACAACAGCGCGACACGCTGCCGCAGGAGATCGGCGGGCTGGCCGAGCAGCGCAAGGTTGCGTCCAATCCCACTGTGCAGGCGCAGCTCGACCAGGTGCTGGCCAGCAAGCGGCAGCAATGGCAGACCCTGCGCGACCTGGACGACCGCATGACCCAGGCCAGTCTGCAATTGGAGCAAAGCCTCACTGCGCTGGCGACGGTCTACAGCAAGATCCAACTCATCGATGCGCAGAGCGTCGAGAGCGGCCGCACCGAGCGCTTGCAACAGGATATTCAGGAGCAGGTGGCGCGGCTGGGCGATCTCGTGAGCAGTATCAACGAAGTGTACACATACCAGGACGCATAGCGATGGTGGATTCCAGGTTTTTCACGCGGTGTTGCACTATGAACAGACAATTTTGGATCATCATGCTGGTGTTGGCGGCGATGGTGTTGGCGGCCTGTGGCGGCGGCGGTGCGGCCAGTGCACCGACGCGCGGGGACGTGGTCGTCTATGTCGCCGTACCGTTGAGCGGGTTTCAGGCCAATGGCGGGCAGACGGTATTGGGCGGCGTGCGCCTGGCCGCCGAGCAGATCAACCGCAGCGGCGGGCTGCTGGGCTATCGCGTGGTGGTGCGCCCGCTGGACGACGAGTCGGACAGCGACGTGGCCGTGGCGCAGATCGAGACGATCCGCGCGGCGTTAGCGCAGGGCGACCAGGTGATCGGCGTGATCGGCCACTTGAACAGCGGGCAGACATTGGCCGGCATGGAGGAGTACAAAGACATGCCGCTGCTCGTGATCACACCGACAGCGTCGGAACAGAGCCTGACCCAACAAGGCTACCGCAACTTCTTCCGCGTGAATGCCAACGACGCCGTGCAGGCCAGGGTCGATGCTGAATTTCTGGTCGACAAGTTGCAGGCAAAGCGCATCGCGGTGGTGCACAACGACACGGAATATGGTCAGGGATTGGCGGCGGCCCTGGTGTCAGAACTCCAGTCGCGCGGCGCCGAGGTCGCAGTGCAGCTTCAGGTGACGGAGGGACAGAGCCGCTACGCCGACGAAGTCACTCGACTGAAGGCGACAGATTTCGATGCACTCTTCTACGCCGGCTACGAGATCGAGGCGCCCTATCTGCGCGCCGAACTGGTCGAAGCCGGGGTGACGGCGCCCATGTTGGCCAGCGACGGCGCATTTCTGGCCGCCACAATCGATGAATCCAACGGCACGGCGGAAGGCATGTATGTCAGCGCCTTTGCGCCCAGCCCGCGCAGCGTCGCCGATGCCGCCTGGTTTGAAGCGTACCAGGCAGTGGAATACCGCAACCCCGACACTTACTCAGTCAACGGCTATGTGGGGCTGCAAGTGCTGGCCGAAGGCGTGCGCAAGGCGGATTCGCTGGACGCGGGGCGCGTGGCAGATGCGCTGCGCAGCAACGCCGTCACTACGCTGCTCCAGGATCTGCGCTTCGAGCAAAACGGCGACCTGAGCGAGCCAAAGATCTGGATCTACCAGGTGGTGGACGGCGAATTCCAGCAAGTGGAATGAGGTTGACAACGCCGTCTTCTACCGGTAGACTTGGTGCCATTGCTGGCGAATTGCTGCGCTGACGTGACCGGCGTCGAAACCCGGCCAGCGCAGCGAACCGGCCAGGAAAGGAGATTGCATGCTCCCGAGTGCAATGCCCGTGGAGGTAAGAGTGACGAACCTGGAAGAAGCCATGGTTCAGCTGATCGCGCAGGTCGATCGCACCTCACGCGGCCTCGCCGAGTTCAAAGAGGAAATGCGTGAGTTCAAGGACGAGATGCGCGAGTTCAAGGATGAGATGAGCGAGTTCAAGGACGAGATGCGCGAGTTCAAAGAGGAGATGCGCGAGTTCAAGGACGAGATGCGCGAGTTCAAGGATGAAATGCGTGACTTCAAGGACGAGATGCGCGAATTCAAAGATGAATCCGAGCGTTTCAGGGTAGATTCGCGCCGGCAGTGGGGGGAACTCGCCAACAAACTGGGCACGATGGCCGAAGACCTGGTTGCGCCCAGCATCGGCCGTATCCTGCGCGAAACCGTTGGCTGCCCCGAAGACCGCATCGAGGCAATGGCCGTGCGGATGCGCAAGACCGACGCCGCCACCGGCGACAGCGCCGAGTTCGACGTGATCGCTGCCTGCGGGGACTATCTGCTGCTCAACGAGACCAAGAGCCAACTGCGCGTCAGTGACGTGCGCCGATTCCGCGCCAGGTTGCCGCAGATGCGGCGCTTCTTCCCGGAGTACGCCGACAAGAAGATCATCGGCGCCATCGCCTCGCTCTACGTCGACGAGAATCTCGTGCGGCTGGGCGAAAAGTTGGGGCTGGTCGTTCTCGGCTTTGGCGACGACGTGATGCAGGTGCTCAATTCCAGGGGCTTCCAGCCGGCCGAGTTTTGACGAAGGGATGTGCAAAGCAACAAACCCGGATTCTGACAGAATCCGGGTTTGTGTTTATTGCGGCTACAGCTTCATCCGCCGCAAGCGCAGCGAATTGCTCACCACGAAGACGCTGCTAAAGGCCATCGCGCCCGCGGCAATCATCGGGTTCAACTTGAAGCCCGGTCCCAGAAACGGCACCAGCAGCCCCGCCGCAATCGGGATCGCCGCCACGTTGTAGGCGAAGGCCCAAAAGAGATTCTGCTTGATCCCGCGCAGGGTGCGGCGGCTCAGTTCGATGGCCTGGGGCACGCTGCGCAGGTCGCCGCGCATGAGCGTCACGTCCGCCGCCTCGATGGCGACGTCCGTGCCGGCGCCCATGGCCATGCCGATCTCCGCCTGGGCCAGCGCCGGCGCATCGTTGATGCCGTCCCCCACCATCGCCACGACGCGGCCGGCGGCCTGCTCCGTGCGCACAGTCTCCGCCTTGTCACCCGGCATCACCTCGGCGATGACCTCTTGCTCTGCATTCAGGTTCACCTGGCGAGCAATGGCGCGCGCCGTGCGCCAGTTGTCGCCGGTGAGCATGACCACGCGGAGCTTTTGCCGGTGCATCTGTTCGATGGCAGCGGCGCTGCTCTCCTTGACTGTGTCCGCCACGGCGATCAGCCCGGCAAGTTCGCCGTCCACCGCCACTGCCATGACGGTCTTGCCTTCGTCCTGCAAGTGCTGGATTTCACCTTGCACGCTGGCCGCGTCGATGCCGCGCTCCTTCATCAGCGCTGGGCTGCCCAGCACCACAGCATGGCCGTCCACCGTCGCCTCGACGCCGCGCCCGGTCAACGAGTCAAACGCCTGGGGTTCGCTGAGCGCCAACTCCTCGCGCTTCGCCCGCTCCACAATCGCCTCGGCCAGCGGATGCTCGCTCACCTTCTCGGCGCTGGCCGCAATGCGCAGGAGTTCCTGAGCGGGGGGCGTGGGGCGAGGGGCGTGGGGCGAAGTTCCATTGACCCCATTGGCAATCGACAATTGACCATTGACCATTGACCATTCGCCGTTCACCACAATATCTGTCACCGCCGGCTTGCCCTTCGTGATCGTCCCTGTCTTGTCGAGCACAACGGTCTGGATGCCACTGGCTCGCTGCAGCGCTTCGGCATTTTTGATCAAAATGCCGTGCTCGGCGCCGACGCCTGTGCCGGCCATGATCGCGGTCGGCGTGGCCAGCCCCAACGCACAGGGACAGGAAATGAGCAGCACCGTGGCGAAGAAAGTCAGCGCCACGCCTAGCGGGCTTTCGTGGTGGTAATAGGCCGCCGCGCCCCAGAAGTACCAGTACAGCCCGACGAGGGTCGCCGCAACGATCACCGCCGGCACAAAGACCGCGGAAATCTTGTCGGCCAGGTCCTGGATCGGCGCACGGCTGGCTTGAGCATCCTGCACCATCTTGACGATCTGGGCGAGCGCGGTCTGCTTGCCCACCGCCGTGGCGCGGAACTGGAAACTGCCGGTCTTGTTGATCGACCCGCCGATCACCGTATCGCCCGCTTGCTTAGCCACCGGCAGGCTTTCGCCGGTGAGCATCGACTCGTCCACCGCGCTGGCGCCGCTGACCACAACGCCGTCTACGGGAATCTTCTCGCCCGGGCGCACGATCACGATGTCGCCGACAATCACATCTTCGATGGGCACCTCCACCTCTTCGGTGCGGGCGCCGACGCCGCGCAGGATGCGGGCAGTCTTGGCGCGCAGCCCCAGCAGTTTGCGGATGGCGTCGCCGGTCTGCCCCTTGCCCCGTGCTTCCAGATACTTGCCCACTGTGATCAGGGTGAGGATCATGGCTGCGGACTCAAAGTAGACGTGATAGTGCATGGGGTCGAGACCCAACACCAGGATCGCCAGGCTGTAGAAGAAGGCCACGCTGGAGCCAAGCGCCACCAGCGTATCCATGTTGGCGGTGCGGTTCTTGAGCGCCTTCCACGCGCTGACATAGTAGTCTTTGCCCAGGTAGACCTGCACAACCGCAGTGAGGCCCGCCACCAGCCAGAGCCGCCCCGGAAAATCGAGGGGAATGCCCACCATCTCCGCCATGCTCAGGATCATGATGATCGTGCTCAGCACGGCGCCGACGATCACCTTGCGCCGCTTGTCGGCGATCTCCGCGTTGCGCGCGGCCTGCTCGGCGTCCACCTGCTCCTGCTCGCTGGCGCCTTCGACCTCGATCACCTTGTAGCCGGCGTCGCGCACGGCGCGCTTGATGTCGCTCACCTCCACCATCGAGGGCAGATAGGTGAGGTGGGTGCGTTCGCTGGCGTAGCTCGTGTTCACGTCGAGCACGCCGTCGAGCCGCTTGAGCGAACGGGTGATGGTGTTGGCGCAGTTGTTGCAGGTCATGCCGGCGATGGGCAGGTCAGCCTCCGCCAGCGCGGCGCCGTAGCCCAAATCCTTGACTACGTCGATCATCTGCTGCGGCGACACCTGCTTGGGATCATAGTCGATCACCGCGCGCTCGTTGGCATAGCTGACGTTGACCTGGTCGACGCCAGGTGTGCGCTTGAGGTTGCGCCCGATGGTGTTGGCGCAGTTGGCGCAGTGCATCCCGATGATCGGGATTGTCAACTGTTTGGTTTTGGCCGGGGCTGCGGTTTGGACTGTCGCTGTCATCTCACTCACCATGTCTCAACAAGTTAGTTACTGTCGAGAAAGAACCAATCTGACGCAGAGACGCAAAGACGCGGAGGGTCGCAGAGAAGAAAGGCGAGTCACGCAAAGACGCAAAGGCGCAAAGGGGTTTTCTTCTGGCGTCTTTGCGCCTTAACGTGAGATTCCTTATCACCGATAAAGTCTATTGCCCTGCGTTTTCTCTGCGTCTCCGCGGCTCTGCGTCAAATAGGATTCGCCATTCACGCGGCGGCAGGGTAGCCGATTTCCGCCAACATCGCTTCCACTTCGGCCAGTACATCGTCGCTGTTCACGTCGACGGTGACGCGCTTGGTCTCCAGTTCGGCCTTGACGCCTTCCACACCTTCCACGAACTTGAGTTCGCGCTCGATGGTGGCGGTGCAGTGGCCGCAGGAAATGCCGGGAACTTCGTAGGTCTTGGTGCTCATTGTGATTCTCCTAATGGTTTGAATGGTTTATTGCACACCCATGCCGGGAATGTAGCCGATGTCGTGCATGGCCTGGTCGATGCCAGGATAGATCTCTTCGCTGGTGACATGCACGACCAGTTTGCCGCTCTCCCGTTCGAACTGTGCGTCGTGTACGCCAAAGATGGACTTGATCTTGTCGACCACCTCTTCAAAAATATGCTCGCCGGGGATGGCGTCATGCGGATGGTATTCGCGAGAATGCATCGTTTCACTCCTTTCAAAAAAAACGGCAAAACGCCGCGGTTACAGTTTTCCGGTCGCTTTGAACACATCCATGATCTCGTTGACGACGCGACCCTTCTCGGCCTCATCGTCGCTGCGGATGGCAGTGGTCACGCAGGTGTTGAGGTGGTTTTCCAGCGTGAGCGCGCTCACTCGTTCCAGCGCCTGCTGCACCGCCTTGATCTGCTTGAGAATGTCCATGCAGTAGGCGTCTTCTTCCACCATACGCTCGATGCCACGGATGTGGCCCTCCACGCTGCGCAGTCGATTCACCACTGACTTCTTCATGCTGTCGTCGATCATGTTCGTTCCTTACCCCACCCCATAGGGGGAGGGGTGAAATCAGCTTATCACGCCTTGCCGCCGAAGTCAAGCCTGAAATTTTCCGCGCGTCTACTTCATGTTGGGGGCGAAAGTGTTTGGAACACGATAGCCACGGAAGGTGCGAAAGACACGAAAGCGCCGCCGTCTTTCGTGTCTTTCGCACCTTCCGCGTCCTTCGCGATCCGGGTTCTTGCGCCCCCCAACTTCCAGTTGCCCCGGCAGCCCCCACAACTTTTGTCACACGGCGCCACATGGTAGAGTTGCGTATTCGCACCGTGTAGCCAAAGGAGTTCGCCGTTGACCGCCACCACCCTGCCCGACACTTCCGCCAAGCCCGCGCCGCGCCCCCGCTTCTGGGAGATCGACGCCTGGCGCGGCGTCGCCATCATCACCATGATCGTCTATCACCTGATGTGGGACCTGTGGTACTGGGGCGTCTTCCCGGATGTGGTGCTCTGGGATGGCTTCTGGCGCTACTGGCAGCGCTTCACCGCCGGCTCGTTTTTGCTCCTGGTCGGCGTGTCGATGACCCTCGTCTATCGCCGCGAGCGGGAGCGCCGCGGGCCGGACGCCAACCTCTACCCCAAGTTCTTCTGGCGCGGCCTCAAAATTTTCGGCCTGGGCATGATCATCACCGTGGTCGTGACCATCGCAGGCGTGGGCTATGTGGATTTCGGCATTCTCCACCTGATCGGCTTTGCCACGATGGTGAGCTATCCGCTGCTGCCCTTCAAATGGCTCAACCTGGGGCTGTGGGTCGTCTTCTCGGTGATCGGCAAGTGGCTGGAAACGCTGCACTGGGACGGCGCCCTGTGGATGGCGCCCTGGGGCATCACGCCGACCCGCTATCCCGCGGTGGACTTCTTCCCGATCTTCCCGTGGCTGGGCGTGGTGTTGCTGGGCATCTGGCTGGGCAACTGGTTCTACATCGGCAACCGCCGCCGCATCCCGCTGCCGCCGTGGGGTGGATTCTTCCCCTTCAACGCGCTGGAGTTCCTGGGGCGCCATTCGCTGCTGATCTACATGATCCACCAGCCGCTGCTGCTGGCGATCCTCTTTGCCCTGGGCATCGTGAAGGTGTAGGCTGCCGCTGTGTCGGCGTGACTTGAGAGGGTGAGAGGGTGAGGGGGTGAGAGGGTGAAGGAATATCACCCACTCACCCCCTCACCCTCTCACCCCCTCAGGCATTTCCCACTTGGACAACGCGTCCGCGCCTACACTCGCCGTCATGTCGATCGACACTGGCGTGATCGACACCACGCCGTCCAGGATCACGGCGCGCACGTCGCTGTCCGGCTCCAGCTCCGCCGGGTCGGCGCGCAGCACAAAGCCCATCGGCGCGGGCTGACCGGGTTTCCGGTCGGGCGCAACCGGCCAGAAGTAGCGGCGCCGGCTGATCCGCGTCCAGCGCCAGGGCGTGGCCGGCGTCGCGCTGTCGGGGATGTCGATCTTGAGCAAATCCACGCCGGGCGGCAGGCCGTTGGCCAGCACATGCGCTGCGATCCGGCGCAGAAACTGCCCGGCCACTGCGAAGTCCACGTCCGCCCGATGGTTGAAGAAGTGCACGGGGTCGGTCTGGCGTGAGATGGCCAGCGCGGGAATGCCAAAGGAAGCAGCTTCGATGGCTGCGCCAATGGTGCCGGAGACGACCACGCTCTCGCCGATGTTCTCGCCAAAATTGATGCCCGACACTGCCAGCGCCACGGGGCGCGACGCCAGTTCAAAGAGCGCGTGCTCCACTGCCTGCGCCGGCGAGGCATCGACGCCATAGCCGGGCACGGCGACGCCGTCAGCGTCGATGGTCACCGTGATGATCTCGCCGGTGCTGATGCTGGGCTTGGAGCGCCCCGCCGCGGTCTGCTGACTGGAAGGCGCCACGATGAGCAGGTCGCCCAGCGGCGCACAGGCGGCGACCGCCGCGTGCAAGCCGAAGGATTCAATGCCGTCGTCGTTGGTGATGAGAATCAGCGGGCGGTCAGTCATGGTGTCAGTCGCTCGGCGATCTCTTCCATCGTCGTGAAGTATTCTTCCGGCGCCAGGGCCTGGAGCGCCTCCGGGTTGGTGTAACCCCAGCCCACCGCGCCGAAGGCCATTTCGACCTTGCGCGCGGCTTTGCCGTCGCGGATTTCATCGCCGATCAGGATCGCCTGGGCCGGCTCGACGCGGCAGCGCTTCATCACCGCCTTGAGTTTGGGCGCCTTGCCAAAGACCGAGGCGCCGCAGTCGAAATCGCGGATCAAGGCGACATTGCGCGGGCCGATCACCTGGCGCACATTGGCTTCCGAGTTGGAACTGACCACCGACAGGATCATCCCGGCGGCGGCCAGCCGCTGCAGCATCGCGTCGACGCCGGGGAAGAGCGGGATCTTGTCGATCTCTTCGGCCATGCGCCGGCGCACGTGCATCGCCATCTGCGGCACCTTCCACATTTTCACGCCCAGGTGCTGCATCAACTGTTTGGCCTCAAAGTTGCGCAGCATCTCGTGGTCGTGCGGGTCGATGCGTTGGAAGCCATATTGGTCGGCAAACTCATTGACCACGCTCGCCGCCCAGGGCAGCGAGTCGGCAAGTGTGCCGTCGAAGTCGAAGATCGCAAGTTTGTATTTCATGCCCGCATCTGCTCCGCGTTTTGTGCTGGCGAACCTGGCTGCAAGAAGCCTTGATTTTGATACAAGCATACCGCAAATGCAAACGCGTGACCATATCGGGGAAAGTCATTCCTACACGGCATACACCTTCAACACCTCGTCGCCGTAGTGGTTGATCACCTTCACCGCGATCTTGCCGCTGGCGGGCGGCGCAAAGGGGCGGCTCACCGTGCTGTAGAGCGCCTGCCAGGCGGCCTCGTCCACCTCGGCGCGGAGGGCGCGCTTGAGCTTGTCGTAGGGTTCGTCGGCGCCGGTGAAGTATGCGTGCCGCACGAAGAAGCTCTCGCCGTTGTAGTCGGTGTCGATGAACCAGCAGGCGATGTCGTCGGTGCTGCTGCTGCGAATCTCGCCGGTCGTCGGGTCGTAGACATCGACGCCTCTAATCTCCACGACGAGTTGATCTTTATCCGCAGATGACGCAGATGACGCAGATTTGTCTTTCATCTGCGCCATCTGCGCCATCTGCGGATAACCAGCTTTCCTGATCTCAATATCCGGCTCGCCGAAGACCATGAAGAGGTTGCCGGCGCCGGTCTTCTTGAGCAGTTCGTCGCCCATTGCCAGGTCGGGATTCATGCGCACAGGCAGCACGGTGAGGCGACCGTAGCGCCGCGCCTCCTCGTTGACGTGCGGGTCGAAGGCGAAGCCGCAGACCACCAGCAGGTCAAAGGGGACGCCGCGCACCGCCTCGATGGAGGCGTCCTTGAT
>JAPKMV010000079.1 GCA_026645635.1 Caldilineaceae bacterium | reverse complement strand
ATGGCCGCCTTGACCTCGTTCAGGTCGCTCATGGTCTCGACCCAGAGCACATCGACGCCGCCTTCGATCAACCCTTGCGCCTGTTCGGCGAAGGCATCCCGGCACTCCTCGTAGGTCATGTTGCCCATCGGCACGAGCAATTCGCCGGTTGGCCCCATCGACCCGGCGACCAACACTGGACGGCCGGCGGCATCGGCTGCCGCCCGGGCATTCTGCGCGGCGGCGCGGTTCAACTCCACCACCCGATCTTGCAGGTCATGCAGCTTGAGCCGGTAACGTGTGCCGCCGAAAGAGTTGGTGAGGATCACGTCAGAGCCGGCCTCCACGTAAGCCTGATGTACGCTCTGCACGCGCTCCGGGTATTCCACGTTCCACGCTTCCGGGCTGCCGCCGGAGACCAGGCCGCGGGCGAAAAGCTGCGTGCCCATCGCGCCGTCGAGCACGAGGAAACCTTGCTGTTGCAGTCGATCCAGTACTTTGTTCATCTGTCTAGTCCTCTTATGCTCATCCGTCTGCTGCCTGATCAGACAGAGATATGGGTTTACCTGCGGTCAATTTTGCCACGAAATCAGCATGTTCCGGGCTGGCCAATCCCGCTTGGAGAGTGGCAAGCACCGCGGCCAGGTCGCCGGCCAGCAGCGCCTCCGCTGCCAGCCACAGTCCAGGGAACGCCCTGCTGCGGATGATGCCAGCTTCATCCGTGGGGAGCGCCATGTATTCACCGTTCTCCAACGCGAACCAGTCGATGGCGTTGTCGTCCACGCGCCAGATCAGGTATTCGCGCACGCCGTTGCGGCGGTACACATGGCGCTTGACATGATAGTCATAGGAGGCCGAACTGGCGGCAATTTCGGCAACCAGCTCGGGGGCGCCTTCGAGATAATCATCGTCAGAGACATGAGAACTGCCGCCAGCCGCTTCGACAATGCGCAGCAGTACATCGGGCTGAAGTTCATTATCCTGGTCGATGCGCAGGCTAACATTGTTGCTGACTTCTGTTCCTGGCACAACCGCTGAGTAGACGCCCAACCAGGTTGCCATAGCGTTGTGCGGGACGGCGTGATGTTGATGGCGAGTTGGCGAGGGCATGATCACCATTCCTTCAATTAGCTCGGCTTTCTTGACACCCGTCATGACAGCGTATCGGCGTTCGAATTCGGCCCGCGTCAACTGATCACCGCTTTCCAGTTGTGGGATCACGCTAACTTTCGGCTTTTCGGCCACCGGTTCCGCCTGCATGGTCGCGATCATGACACTCTCCTCCAGGTCAATGAGCCGAGCAACACACTGAACTGCCGATTCCTGCACAGACAATGGCGCGCAACAATTACGACTGCACCTCGCCGGGCAACTCGCAACCCCTACGCCGCCACGCCCCGCCGGATCGCCATGAACTTCTTCGCTGTTTCCACCGCCACTGCCGCGTCGCGACAGTAGGCGTCAGCCTCGATGTGCTCGGCGAAAGCTTCGTTGAGCGGTGCGCCGCCGACCAACACGACGATGTCCTTGCGGATGCCCTTCTCCTTGAGCGTGTCGATGACCACCTTCATGTAGGGCATGGTGGTCGTCAGCAGCGCGCTCATGCCCAGGATGTCGGGCTTGTGCTGCTCGATGGCGGCCAGGTACGCCTCGGCTGAATTGTTGATGCCCAGGTCAAAAACCTCGAAACCGGCGCCCTCCATCATCATCGTCACCAGGTTCTTGCCGATGTCGTGGATGTCACCCTTGACCGTGCCGATGACCATGCTGCCGATCTTCTGCGCGCCGGTCTCGGCCAGCAGCGGGCGCAAAATGGCCATGCCCGCCTTCATGGCCTTGGCCGCCATCAGCACCTCCGGTACAAAGAGGATGCCGTCGCGGAAGTCGGCGCCGACGATCTCCATGCCGGCCACCAGCCCATTGGTGAGCACATCGTAGGGCGCCTGGCCGCGGCTCAACGCCTCGTTCACTTCATCCTCGATCTCTTCCGCCAGCCCGTCGTACAGGTCTTCTTTCATCAGTTCGTACAGGTCTTCGAGGGAAAGTTCAGACAAGACAATTTCTTCACTCATGAGTATGGTCTCCAATCAACGATAATTGATTCGTTCAGTTATATTTCTGCAGGATCCACGCCGAGCGCACGCAATCGCGCGGCGAGGCGATCAGCCCGTTCCCGCTCTGCCTCAGCACGCTGCGCAAGCTCGACGAAAGCCTCGAAGCGGCGGCCATCAGGCCGCGTGATCACCAGTTCGCCCGCGGCCAGATTGAAGCGGACGCCCAGCCGCGGGCTGATCCATCCCTCCATCTGCGGAATTTCCGCAAGCGCGCCGGCGCGCCGCTGCCATCCGGCCAGCACCCCATGATCGGGATCGTACAGGTAATATTCCTCGACGCCGTAGCTGTCGTAGAACTGGAGCTTGCGCATCATCTCCAGCCCCTTGTTGCCGGGCGAGAGAATCTCGAAGACCACCTGGGGCGCGATCCCGCCCTCACGCCACTGCAAATAGGCGCCGCGGTCGCCTTTGGGACGGCCAAAGACCACCATCACGTCGGGCGCCGCACGGACCTTGTTATTGCCTTCTACAGGATACCAGAGCAGATCACCCGCCACAAAGACATCCGGATCATCGGCAAAAAGCGTCGCCAGCCCACCCTGTATAGTCACAATATAGCGAAACTGCCGGGTGTTGTCCGCCATCGGCTTTCCATCACTTTCGGGATAAATGATCGATTCAGTTTCAGCCTTCGCCTGTGGCGCTGCCCGGCGCAGCGGAGACGCACCACGAGGCTTGCGCGTCTTCGTCAACACTGTCATCTTCTCACCTGCTCACCTTTTAGAACGTAACAATTTCCCGGCGCCTGCCATGCGGTGACGCGTAGGATAATTGTCGAAATCATCCTGCGCATCACCAACCCTCTAGCGCGACCGCATGCGCCGCCGTGCCGCGGCCGGCTCCACCGCCACCGGCTCCGGCAGCAGATCTGCCAGATGCGGATACGGGTCGCTGGCGTGGGGGATGTGAATCGCGCCCACGAACTCGTCCTGGAAGTCATCGGCCACGGCAGTTTCGATGTAGCGCACCGTGTGCGCCAGTTCCTGCGCTTCCGCCCGCTTGCCCCGGTTGAGCAAGGCAATGCGCGCGCCGTCGCCCGCAGCGTTGCCCACCGCGGCGATCTGCTGTGGGTCGCAGTCGGGCACCAGCCCCAGGATCAGCGCGTAGAGCGGGTCGATGTAGCTGCCGAACGCGCCGGCCAGGATGACCCGATCCACCCGTTCGACGCCCGCCCGTTTCATCAGAATCTTGGCGCCCGCATAAAGCGCCGCCTTTGCGAGTTGGATGTTGCGCACGTCATCCTGCGTCACATAGAGCGGCTGGCCAGAAGTCGCCTGTTCCGCCGTCGCCAGGATGTACGCGCCGCGCCGTCCCTCCCAGACCAGCCGGTCGGTGGGGTGCGCGGCGTTGAACCGGCCATCCGCCGTGAGGATGCCGGCCAGGAACAATTCCGCCACCACCTCGATGATGCCCGAACCGCAGATGCCGGCGGCCAGATACTCCGGTTTGCCGTCCAGTACATGCGCCGCGGCCAGATCCCACTCGTGCGACCAGCGCTCGTCGCCAATCACGCGGAAGGTGGCGGCGCCCGTCGTCTTGTCGATGCGCACCCGCTCGATGGCGCCGGGCGCTGCGCGCATCCCCGCGCTGATCTGCGCGCCCTCGAAGGCCGGGCCGGTGGGGCTGGACGCGCTGAGCAGCCATTCCCGGTTGCCGAGCACGATCTCGGCGTTGGTGCCCACGTCGACGATCAGCTCGACCTGCTCCTGGCGGTGCGGTTCCTCGGCGATCAACACCGCCACGTTGTCCGCGCCGACGTGACCCGCCTCCGCGGGGAGCACATGCACGTTGGCCGCGGGGTGGAGCCGCAGCCCCAGATCGCGCGCCTTGATGTCCATCGCGTCGCGATTGGCCAAGGCAAAGGGCGCGCCGCCCAGTTCGCGCGGGTCGATGCCCAGGAAGAGGTGGATCATCGTCGTGTTGCCCGCCACCACCAACTCGTGGATGTCGCGCACCTTGAGGCCGGCCGTGTGCGCCGCCTGGCCCGCCAGCTTGTTAAGCGCCTTGATGATGGCGTCGTGCATCTTGTCCGTGCCGTCGTCGTTCATCATGGCGTAGGAAACACGGCTCATCAGGTCTTCCCCGTAGGTGATCTGCGGGTTCATGGCCGACTCGGTCGCCAGCACCTCACCCGTGCGCAGGTCGCAGAGATACGCGGCCACGGTGGTGCTGCCGATGTCCACGGCCAGGCCGTAGATGCCTTCCGCGTAGCCGGGGCGCACGTCGATGACCTCGGCATCGTTCCAGAGGATGACGGTGAGACCCCACTTGCCCTGGTGGAGTGCGGGCTGGAGTCTCCGCAGCGCGTGCAAGTCGATCGTCAGTCCGGTCAGGCCAACCTCGCGCGCCAGCGCGTCTTGGAGGCGGCGCCAGTCGCCGCGATGCTCGCCGAGCTGCGCCCTGTCCACCTGCACGTACACCTGGCGCACCGCCGGGTCGATGTCGATAACCCGCTCGCCCGCGGCCTTGCGGATGATCTGCTTCTGCGCCCGGCTCTCTTCCGGGATGTAGACGAGCACGTCGCCGGTGACGCAGGCGGTGCAGGAGAGGCGGCAATCGTCGGCGTGGGCGGCGTTGAGCAACTCGCGCTCGGCCTCGCCCGCCGCGGTCAGATGGCCGGCGCGGGACACGATGCCGTGCTTGGCAAACTCGCCTTCTTCCACCTGCACTTTGCACTTGCCGCAGGTGAGGCGGCCGCCACAGATGCTCTCGATGCCCAGCCCCAGTTCCCGGGCCGCATCCAACACCGTCGTCCCCGGCGCAAAATGGCCGCGGCGCCCAGACGGCATAAAAATTACCAGCGGGTCCTGCCCCGTCATGCTCAATCCCTTCTACAGTCTGCTTCACCGACAATCCCTGTCTGGCATTGTAGCGCAGCGCAGGTCAATCTCGAAACGTGAACCTATGGTGGCGCTTGTCAGAGCCGCCGCAGCGTTCGGACGACGCCTGGACGGTTTTCGGATGCATGGCTGCGATACTTGTCAGCAGCGAACATTGTTCACGGTTCAGGAGACCAGACCATGCCACATCACTTTGTCGTTCTGCTACTCGCTCTGTTGACCGTATTCAGCGGCAGCAGCGGGATGGCGATAACTCCATCCCCCCAGCACAACATAGAACTGGGGGAATCAGTCATGCTGCAGCGCAACGTTCCGGCTGTGATCGACGAAAGCATGGTGATCACCTTTGAGGAGATTCTGACCGACGGTCGCTGCCCCGCCCAACTGCTCGAAGGCAGCGACCGCCCGGTGATGATGCAGTGTACGGTCTCGCTGCCGGTGGAGGTGGCGATCGCCGTGCGCCGGGGCGACACTGTCGAACGCCTGACCTTTCGCGTCGACACCGACACCCTGGGCAATGTGACCGCTGATGTGGCCGGTACGACGCCTGTCCAGCGTTCCGGTGGCTACATCATCGCGGTGGAACAGGTTCTGCCCTATCCGATGGTCGATGACGAGCGCGACGACACAGCCTTTACGGTCACAGCGCGCGTCACGCGGGCAGAGGGAGAGGGGCCAGTAACGCCGGCGCCCGCGTCGATCCCGGCGCGCCTCGGTGAACCAACGACCCTTGCCATCAGCCAGACGGCCGTGTTCCAACCCAGCGGCGTCAAGGTGGCTGTGGCCGGCATCACCGATGACCGCTGCCCCAGATCGACGCCCTGTAATGAGATCGCCATCGTGGTGGTGGAGCTTGATGTGACGATGGATGCTGAGACGACGCGGGTCAGCGTTGGCGGCGTCACCGATGCGACAGGCCAGGTGACCGGCCCGCTGATGGAAACACGCGGCATTCCCTGGGCGCAGGCAGGCGACTACGCCATCGAGCTGATCGCTGTCATCCCTTATCCGCAGCCTGGCGCAGACACCGATCCGGCGGACTTTGCCGTGACGTTCGTGGTGCGCGCCCGCGAGCAGCGCCAGCCCAAGCCGGAGGCGTCGCCGACGCCCACCAGCGCGCTGCCCGTGCTTGCCTTCGACGCCTCCGGCTATCCGCTCCTCTGCGTAAGCGAGCGCGCCCTGGTCGATCTGGCTGCCGGCGTCGGCGACGAACCACCCATCGCCAGCACACCGCTGCCCATCGGTGCAGTCTCGTTGGTCAGCGCCGCAGCCGGCGACGAAATCTGCGCCATGTTCTTCGGCGATGCGGCGCGCGGCGCCACGGTGTCTGACCTGACGATGAGCTTCGCCGCCTACCTGCCGGCGGCAGGCACGTTCTGGGTGTGGGATACAGATGCAGATGCCGCTGTGCCGTGGGAAGCGGGGCAATAGACGAAGAGATATACTCGACAATGTGAGAGGGTGACGGAAACGCACCCTATGACCGCTCGCAGTATAGATAACACGGTTGCGACACAGAGTCCACAGTGCGGACACAGAGGTCACAAAGAAGAAGAAAATCTCTCTGTGACCTCTGTGTATTCTCAGTGAACTCCGTGTCCTGCTTTTCCGCCTACAAGATCAGTCAACAAACGCGGTGTTGTTTGTCACGAGCGGTATCCAGGCGTAGGCACGCTGAATCCGGCCGTCTGTCGTCTGGTCGATCAGGTCATAGGTCTGCGTCAAGTTGTAGAAGCGCCAGGTGTCCTGAATGTACGCTTGGACAATGTCGGCCATGATCAGACCGGTGTCCAACTGCCCCGTGCCGCCGCCCGCCGGCGTGAACTGGCTATAACCGTCGCCGCCGGTGAGCATGAAGTTGTTGGTCACCACCAGATAGTCGGCTTCTGGATCGAGGGTTGCGAAGTTGAGCGCCCGCGTCGACCGGTGGACGTTCTCAGTGGCTACCTCCGCCCACATGACCCGCTTGCCGACCGCCGCCTGTGCATTCCAGGTGAAGCGCACCCCGGCAACCTGGGCGAACCGACCGGCGCCGGTCTCCACCTGGCTTACGCCATTCTCCAGCGCGGCGAGCAGGCCGGCGCCCTTGACGATCACCGTGGCCACCGTGTTGCCGAAGGGGAGCACGTTGATCAGCCCGCCAACCGTCACGCGGCCCACCGCAATGCTGGCGCGGATGCCGCCGCCGTTGATGATCGTCACAATCGGGAGTCCCCGCGGGTTGAAATCCGGGCGCAGGATGATCAGCCGGCGCAGCGCATCGGCAATCAGATCGCTGAGGTTGGTCTCGCGGCTGCGCACGTTGTCGCGGACACCGTCCAATAGCACGCCGGATTCCGCAAACTGCTGTCGCGTCAGTGCATCCACGCCCGGCTTGAAGTCAGTGATGATCTTGTTCTGGAAGTCGGCGTCGGGCACGATCTCGGCGCCCTCATTCGGCAGCGGGTCGCGTCCCGCCGGCGCAATGCCATCGGCCCAAATCGGCTTGATCTCACCGGAGATCACTTCAGCCATCTTGCCGGTTTCGTCGAAACCGACGATGATGTCGCCGGCCCACTTGCCCCATTCCCAGTCGGTCGTGACGAGCACATTATTGCCGTCTGGGTCTTGCACCGTCTGCGGATATCCAGCCACGCGCGTGACGCCCAACGGCAGGTTGAGCTGGTCGTCAGGGATCAACGGCGTATGGCTGTGCCCGCCGACGATCAGGTGAATGCCCCGCACCTGGGCGGCCAGATCCAGATCAGCCAGATACCCGATATGGGTCAGCCCCACAATGATCTCAGCGCCGGCCAACTTGAGGGCATCGACCTGCGCCTGCGCCACCGCTGCCAGGTCACTGTTGAACTGGACGTCGGCGCTGGGGCTGCTGAGCAGCCCGGTGTCGGGTGGCGTCAAGCCGAAGATGCCGATTTTCTTGCCGGAGGGCAGCGTGACGATCGTTGCCTCGCCCAGTTTGCCGTTACCCGTGGTCGTCCCGGTCTCCTTGAGCGCCACCAATGGCGAGGTTGCGCCGGCTCTGAGGCTGATGTTGGCGCTGAGCATGGGGAACTGCGCACCCGCAATGAAGTTGGCGAGTGTGGCATCGCCCTTGTCGAACTCATGGTTGCCGACCGCCACGGCGTGGTAGCCGAGGCCATTGTAAAAGTAGAGATCGGCCTGGCCCTCGTACAGGTTGAAATAAAGCGTACCCTGGAAGACATCACCGGCGTCGAGGAAAAGTTTGTCCTCCACAGTCGCGTCGGCGCGCACCTGGTCGAACAGCGTTTTGCGCCGCGCAACGCCGCCAAAGTTGCGCGAAATGTTGGGGCTGCCGATGCCAACGGAAACCGGTTCGATGCGGGCGTGATGGTCGTTGGTGTGGACGACGCGCATCCGATACGCGACGGCGCCCGCCTTGGCAAAGGCAATGCGGTAACTGCCGTCGCTGTATTGATAGAGTACAGCGCCGGCGCCCAGTGCCACGACGCCCTTCAGGAATTGGCGTCGATTGATGGTGGTCATGCGATCCTCCTCTTTGTTGCTGTTGCTATGGTTTCGTTGTTGCGGTGCATGTTGGGTCTAAGGCATTCTATTGTAAAACTTAAGCACTCAGAAACGAAAATGCAGCAGAAAGTAGCCAGACCATGCTCTACTTGGAAGCGTTTGCCAAAGTCGTGCCCGTGCTCTTGTTGTTTGGCCTTGGCGCGTTCTTTCGTCGCAGCGGGTTTCTGCAACCGGCGGCAGTGGATGGCCTCAAACGGCTGATTGTCAACGTCACCCTCCCCGCGGTGCTCTTCCTGGCCTTTGCCGCGGTGGATCTCCAGCCGGAACATCTGCTGGTGGCCGGCTCAGTGTTTCTCGCCTGCACGGTTGTGCTTTTCGCCGGTCGTTACCTCGGCGCGGTTGCCGGCACGCGCTCGCCCTATCTGCCGCCGCTGCTCACCGGTTTCGAGGCGGGGATGATGGGCTATGCGATCTTCACCGCGGTCTACGGCGCAGAAAATGTCTTCAAGTTCGCGGTGGCGGATCTGGGCCAGGTGATCTTCGTCTTTTTTGTCCTGGCGCCTTATGTAAAACGACAAGGCGCCGGCGCCGTTTCCATCAGCCAGACTGTGCGCGGCTTCCTGACCACACCGGTGATTCTGAGCATCTTTGCCGGCATCCTCGCCAATCGCCTGGGGATCATGGCGCCGCTGACCAGCTTTCCGCTCACCGCCGCGGTGATCACCACGCTGGAACTGCTGGCCGCCGTGACGACGCCGCTGATCGGCATCGTCATCGGTTACGAAGTGAATCTGAGTCGCACGGGGCTGGTTGCGCCTCTGCGCACGGTGACGCTGCGGCTGGCGATCTGGGTGTCGCTGGGACTGCTGTTTGGTGCGCTGCTCATCAGCCGCCTCTTCCCCAACGACCCCGTCGCCCAGGCCGCGGTGATGACCATGTTCGTGCTGCCGCCGCCCTTCGTCATCCCACTGTTCATGGCCCGCGCCAGCGCCGATGATGAGCGCTACGTGGTCAACACGCTCTCTCTGGCCACGTTGGCAACGCTCGTTGCGTTCACGCTGGTCAGTGTGATCTATCCAGCATGAGAATTGCCTGGTTCACGCTTCTGGCAGAGACGCCGGCGAGCCGTCTTGACAATTGGGGCGCAGGTACTGATGGGAGCGAGAGTGTTTGGAACACGATAGCCACGAAATGTGGGAAAGACACGAGAGATGTCGGCGCTTTCGTGTCTTTCCCACATTTCGCGTCCTTCGCGATCCAATGTCTTGCGCCACGACTCGAACTACACCTGCCAATAGCGAGGGGACAGTTGCGGCGGCTACCTGCCAACCACTCGCTACGGCGTTGGCGTAGCCATTGCCCCGCCGTGCTCCATTGGCGCTGACATGTCCATGTCGCCGGCTGGCATCGCGCCCATCGGCATCGTCATCTCCACCACCGGCACGGTCACGGTCATCGATTCCCCATTGTCGAAGTTGAGCGTCAGCTCGAAGCTGTCGCCGAGGTTGAGTGGCTGCGCCAGCCCGATCAGCATGATGTGCTTGCCGCCGGGTTTGAGTTCCAGGACTGCACCAGC
>JAPKMV010000799.1 GCA_026645635.1 Caldilineaceae bacterium | reverse complement strand
GCGCCAACGGGCCGGCGATGGATGTGGTGGACGAGTACTTGATGTACTCGAACGAGTTGTATTACGCGCAGCGGCACGCTCGCCAGCAAGAGGAATCCGCTGTGGCGGAAGAAGCCCTGGAGGAAGCGGCCACGGCAGAAGAACCCGCCGCGGCGAGCAATCCCAAGCGTTGGGGCACCCACGACGCCGAGATCGTCAAGGTGGAACTGCTGGACGCGCACGGCGCCGTGCGCGAGAATTTCCATCAGGGCGACAGCCTGTGCGTACGCATTCACTACCGCACCCATCAGCGCATCGTCACGCCGGCATTCGGGCTGGCCATCTATCGCAACGACGGCGTGCACATCAACGGCCCCAACTCGGTGATGAGTGGCTATCAGATCGAGGCTATCGACGGCGCCGGCTATGTGGACTACGTGATCGCCGAACTGCCGTTGAACCCCGGCGCCTTCGAGCTGACCGTCGCCATCTACAACCGCGATTCGACCATCGCCATCGACCATCATCACCGCATGTATCCTTTCCATGTGACGCCGACCTCTGTGTATCGCGAAGAAGGCGTGGTGCACCTGCCCGCGACCTGGCAGCACCAGGCGTTGCAGCCTGTGTTGCACGCATAGGAGCGGCGCATGGCATCTTCGTGGCCGGCGCTGCTGGGCTTTGCAGCGGCGCTGCTTCTTCTGATCGCGCTGCTGCTCGCCGCGGGGCGCCGCGCACTGGCTGGACAGGCGGCGGAGAATCGCAGCCTCGACTGGCCGCTGGTCGCCTTCGTCGCCGTCACCGGCGCGGCCATCGTCGTCGGTTGGGCCGCCACCACTCTGGCCATCAGCGGCTGGTTCTCGCTGCCGGCGCTGGCGCTGCTGGTTGCCGCCAGCGCCAGCGTACTGGGCATCTTCCTCTGGCGGCAGCGGCGCGCACCGCTGCCACCCCTGGCGCCCCACGGCTGGCAGGAACTTGCGCTGGGTGCGCTCCTGATCGTGGCCGCGCTGCTCTATTTCCGGCCCCACGAGTATGTCCTCGGCGGCAACGACGCGGGCAGCTATGTCAACATCGCCAACCAGATCGCCCGCACGGGCAACATCGTGTCCGTCGACGAGTGGACCGCCTTCCTGGGCGAGCACCGCACGGTGACGCTGCGCGAGCAGCCCGCGTACTGGCTCACCCGCTATCTCCAGTTCCTGGGCTGGTACATCGACGATGCCAACCCGGCGCGCACCGTGCCGCAGTTTTTCCCGTTTCACCCGGCGCTGCAAGCCGTAGGCGTTGGACTGGCCGGCCCGGCGGGCGCACTCTATGTCACGCCGCTTTGGGGTGTGCTCAACATCGCCGCGCTTTATTTCCTGGCGCGCCGTCTGTTCGACAAAAACGTTGCGCTGACAGCCAGCCTTTTCCTGACGGTGACGACTACGCAGATCTTCTTTGCGCGCTACCCGACGACGGAACCGCTGACGATGCTGCTGGTCTTCGCTGCGCTGCTGGCGTTCCAAGTGATCTGGGATGAGCCGGATGCGCCGTGGCCGTGGGGGCTGCTGGGCGGGGCGGCGCTGGGCGCGGCGCTGCTGACGCGCATCGACCTGCCGCTGGTGCTGGCCATTTTCATCTTCGGGATGCTCGTGCGCTGGTGGCAGCGCCGTTGGAGTCGCACCTGGAAAGTCTTCGCCGCAGTGCTGGCGCTGCTGACGCTGCAAATGGCCTGGGTGGTCTGGCAGATCAACTGGCCCTATTTCTACAACACCTACAGCGCCATCGGCTCGCTGCTGCGCGCCGACAGCACGGTGATCGCCGCGGCCGGGCTGGCGCTGCTGTTGGCGCTGGGCGTGATGACGCTGCTGCGGCCTGCGGCGCTGGTGCAGCGGGCGGCGCAATGGACGGTGCACCCCGCGCTGCGGTGGGGGCTGGCGGTCGCCGTGGTGCTGCTCAGCCTCTACGCATACTTCCTGCGCCCGCTGGTGGAGCCGCCGCGCGAATACCTTTCCTGGCCGGAGAACACCGTTGGCCTGGTGCTGAACGGCGAGACCTGGGTGCGGATGGGCTGGTACTTGACGCCCTTCGGTCTCTTCCTGGCGACCGTCGGTCTGGCGCTCATCTTTGTGCGGGGCGCGCTGCCGCGCATGACTGTGGTGCTGGGCGTCGGCGTGCTGACGACGCTCCAGTATCTCTACAACATCCTCAACGCCCACTACCACATCTACGCCATGCGGCGCTACGTGCCGATCGTCATCCCCATGCTGCTGCTCTTTGCCGCGGTGGGCGCGCTGGCCTTTCCCATGTTGCGCCGCCGCTGGATTACCTACAGCGTGCGCGGGCTGTGCGTGGCCGGGCTGGCCGTGGGGTTGCTCTACCAGGCGCGCTTTGTGCTGCCGCAACAGGATTTCAAGGGTGTGCTGGCACAGGTTCAGGCGCTGGATGCCAGCTTGGATCCAGCGGCCATCGTCCTCTTTGCCGAACCCGCGGCAGGCATCTTTGCGGACACGATTGGCACACCACTGCGCTTCATCGCCGGGCGTGAGGTCG
>JAPKMV010000798.1 GCA_026645635.1 Caldilineaceae bacterium | reverse complement strand
GCTGGCCTGGCGCAGCCGACCGCCGCAGCGCACACTGCAACGCACCACGCTCTTCTGGTTTCTGGGCGCACTCCTGGTCGGTGCGACCGGCCTGCTGACGCGGCCCGAAGCGGTCGCCGCATTGGGTGCGAGCCTGACCGCCTGGATCTGTGGCCTCACCGGCTGCGGCGCGGCCAGCCAGCCCTGGTGGTGGGCTTTTGTCCGCCTTTGGATCGACCAGCCATTCGTCGCCGTTTTTGGGACGCTGGGGCTGATCACGCTGTGGGTTCCTGTGCGCCGCAGCCGGCGGTCGCTGGCGCTGCTGCTCACGCTGTGGGCGGGCTGGGGCCTGTTGCTCTCACTGCTGCCGGGGCGTTCGCCGCTGGCGTTGGTGGTCTTGGGTCTGCCGCTGGTATTGGCTGCCGGCGTGCTGGTGGAACGGCTGCTGCGCATCGACCTGGGCGACGTGAGCGGGCTGGAGATCGCGGTGCTGTTCACCGTGGAAGCGGTGCTGGTCATTTCCGGCGTGATCTGGCTGACCTCGCTGGTGGACGGCGGCGCATACAGCCAACAACTGCTGATCACGGGTGCGATCCTGCTGGGGTTGGCGCTGTTGGTCTGGGTGATCTTTGGCTTTTGGGCAAGCTGGCGTGCGGCGGCGAAACTGGCCGGCATCTTCTTGGGCGTCGTGCTGCTGCTGACGACCGTGCGCAGTTCCTGGCTGCTCAACCACCTGGGCGGCCCCATGCAGCCACAGGGTTTCTGGCCGGCTGCCACCGAAGCAGGCGTGCGTCTGTTGGTCTAGGACGTGCAGCGTCTGAGCAGTATGCGCCGCGGCGACCCCTACGAGACGATGGTGCAGGTGGTGACGCCGGTGAGTCCTGACCCGGTGCTCGGCTGGTATCTGCGCGAGATGCGCGACGTGCGCTGGGTGCTGGCGCCGCAGCCGGATGCCGCTGCACTGACACCGGCGCCGCCTGGCGCAAACCCCGCGGCATCGGCGCCGCTGATCATCACGCCGAGTGACGCCGGTTGGGCCGACAACCCGGCGCTGGCCGGCTACCTGGGCAGCAGCTACGGTCTGCGCTGGCGCTGGGACATGACGCAGTTGCCCGCGCTGCCGCCGGTCGATGCGACGCAGCCCGGACTGGACGCGCAGCAACTGGCCGATCTCCGCGCCCAGCAGGCCTGGCCGCAGGAGACGCGCCCGCGTCTGGAGTGGCTGTTCTATCGCAAAGTAAGCGCGCTGCCGCCGATCGAGTCGGTGGACTTGTGGGCGACACCAATCGATTGATGCAATGCGGAATGTGGAATGGGGAATGCAGAATGTGGCGTTCTGATTCCCCATGCTCCATTCCGCATTCCGCACTTCTTAGTTGACTGGTTTGGGATTTCGAGATGATGACACAGCAAGCAGAGTTGATTGAGCAGGACGAAGTGGCCGGCGGTGGGGCGAAGGTGGGTTTTCTGGACCGCCCGCTTGTTTCATTTCTGCGATTGAATTGGGAGACGGCGATCTGGATCACGATTTTTGTGGTCAGCGTGATCCTGCGCCTGTGGATGCTCGACGTGCGCGCCATGAGCCACGACGAGAGCCTGCACTCGCTCTACTCCTACTACCTCTACGCCAATGGCAACTATGACCACAACCCGATGATGCACGGGCCGTTTCGCTATCACGTGAGCGCCTTCATCTACTTCCTCTTTGGCGACAACGACTTTACGGCGCGCCTCGGCCCGGTGGTTTTTGGCATGGGCGTGCTCTGGATGGTCTTTCTGCTGCGCCGCTACATCGGCCGCACCGGCGCCATCATGGCCGCGATCCTGGTGGCGGTCAGCCCGACGCTGCTCTTCCACAGCCGCTACATCCGCGACGACATCTTCATGGCCTTCTTCACGTTGGTCTGGATCTACGGTGTCTTCAGCTATCTCGATCGGCGGCGCCTGCGCGACCTGGGCATCATGGTGGCGGGCATGGCCTTTGGCTTTGCCACGATGGAGAATCACTTCATCCACGGCGCGATCATCGGCAGCTTTGTCGCCGGGCTGGCCATCTGGCAGGTGATGGGCGCGCGCTGGACCTTCACCGTCGCGGCGCCGATTGCCGTGGGCGGCGCAGCCTGGTGGGTGCTCCACGAGATGAAAGAGGACTTCTGGGGGCTGCTCATCGTAGGCGTGGGGTTGATCGCGGCCTTCGTGCTGCTGCTCTACGGGATGCGCGGCCACTGGCGACAGTTGCGCGTCCACCCCGCTGCTGACATGGCGGTGATCATGTTGACGCTGGTGCTGCCCTTCATGGCGGCGTTCCTCCACGTCTTCACTGGCGGCGACCCGCAGGTCTTCAGCAACGTGGCCGACTACACCAGCCAGGAGATGATCGTGCGGCTGGCGATCTTTGTCACTGTCTGCGTGCTGGCGTCGATCGGCATCGGCGTGGGCTGGTTCTGGCGGCCCCATGCCGATCCCGTCGAGGCTGCGGTGGGGGGCGAAGGCGAGGATGCCACGCCGCCGGCTGTCATGGAAAGTCAGCCGGCGC
>JAPKMV010000797.1 GCA_026645635.1 Caldilineaceae bacterium | reverse complement strand
AGGAGAGGTTGAACATGCCGCCACCGGAGACCGCTCTGTTCTCGCTGACAGTGACCCCATCCAGGGTGAAATCGGCGCTGCTGCTGTAGATGCCGCCGCCCTGGTCGGTGGCGATATTGCGGCTCAGGTGCACATTCTCCAACTGCCCGCCGCTGCCGCCGTTGTTATAGAGACCGCCGCCCAGCACAGCGGAATTGTCCTCGATGGTGAGGTTGGCCAGGATGGGCGCCCCCCTGTTGTAGATGCCGCCGCCCCGTCCACCTTCGCCGCTGCCGTTGGCGTTGCCGGCGCGGATGACGAACCCGTCCAGGCGGCGGCCCGCCCCGTTGTCCAGGTAGACGACATGATAGCTGTTGTCGCCAACGCCTGCCCCGCCAATCGCACCGCTCAGTACGGTGGGCTGGGTCTGCCAGTCGCGCTCGGCCAGGGCGCTCTCTGTGCCGTCGAAGCCGCCATACAGCGCCGTGCCGACCGGCGGGCGGAAGCTGAGCGTGCGGTCGCCCGGGAGCAGGCCGACGCCCTGGTCGGGGAAATAGGTCCCCTCGGCCACCCAGATTTCGCTCACGCCGCCGCACTCGCGAGCCAGCAGCAGGGCATCTTGCAGCCGGGCCAGCGCATCGCCCCAACTGGCGCCGCCGGCGCCGGCCGCGCTCTGGTTGACGTACAGGCGGGCAGGTGTGGTTGCCGGGCAGGCCACACTCAGGCTGGAGGTGGCGTGATTGTTGCTGGAGTCGCTCTCGCTGCTGTAGGCGATCCCGGCCCGGTTGTGGATGGGTGTGCGATAGAGCAGAGGGTTGACCGTCACCTGCACGTTGATCACCCCGCCCTGGCCGGGAGCCAGCGGGCTGACCTGCCACACCAGATCGGGCGCGGCGCCGGTGAGGGTGATCACCACGCCGCTGTCCAGGCTGGCGGAGAAGCCGGTGAAGCTGACTTCCGCGGGCAGAGTGTCGGTGATCTCCACCCCGGCAGCCATGGCGGGACCGTGGTTGGCAAAGCTGAGGATGTACTGCAACGCCTCGCCGCTGCGCGGCGCCGTGGGCGTGGCCAACTTGCTCAGGCTGAGGTCGGCCGGGTCAGGCGGCGTATACTCCAGCGCGCCCAGGTCGCACAAGGATTGGTTGAACGGACGGGCGTAACCGCGCTGATCCGCCGGGTCTTGCGGGCTGCACGCCACGCGGTCTACAGCGGTGCTGGTGTTCTCCAGGTTGAGGCTGCGGGTCGGCCCGCCGTTGTCGGCCAGCAGCACTGCCAGGCCGGTCACCGGGCCGCCGACGCCGGGGCAGCCGCTGCCGGATGCGCCAGGGCTGCTGAGGTTGTTGCCACCGCTCAGCCCGCTGAGCGAGGAGCAGCTCTCGACCAGCGAGTTGCTCAGGTCGAAGGCGCTGGCAATCGTCGCCAGGCTGCGCCCGGCACTGGTGCTGAGGCTGTTCGAGACAAAGGTGGTGTAGCGGATCGCGCCGCCGCCCAGGCTCACCACCGCCGCGCCCTCCGCCACCCGGTTGTTGTAGAGTGTGCTGTGCAGCACGGTCAGCACACCGGTCGAGTGGATCGTGGCTCCGTTGCCGCTGTTCTGGTTGCCGTGCAGCAGGCTGTACTGCACCGTGAGCGTGCCGCTGTTGGCCACGGCATTGGCGCCGCTGGCTCCGGTGACTGTCAGGTGCGAGAGCGTGGCGCTCTCCCCCGCTGGCGTCTCGAAGCCCGGCTGCCCCACCGCAGGCCGGATGGTCAGACCAGGGGCGTCTTCGGCTTCGACGGTCACCGCGCCGCGCAGCGTCAGCGGGCTTTGTAGTTGAATGACGCCGCCAGCCAGGCTGGGGGCAAAGCGGATGGTGTCGCCGTAGCAGACGCGGTTGAGCGCCTGGCGCAGCGAGCCGGGGCCGCTGTCGTTGAGCGTGGTCACGGTGAGGGTCTGGCTGGTGCAGGCCAGGGTGTAGTAGCCGTCGGCCAGGTGCGCGTCGCCCAGGTTGAAGCGCACCTGGGTTGCGCCCAGCGCCGGGGGCAGGTTCAGGGGTGCGAAGTCGAGCGCCGCAGTCGGCGCATAGAGCAGCACGAAATTGCCGCCGGGCGGCATGGCGCCGATGCCCGCGCTGCTGAAGTCGAAGCCCAGGCTGGCATCCAGGCCGCCGGTTTTGTCCAGATACCAGACCCGGCCCCAGCGCCCACTGACCCCGGCGGGGAGGTCGGCTGCCGTCCAGGCGTTGGCGGCTGTCCGGTGGCCGGCCAGCAGATAATCGAACTCATCCAACGTGGCGGCGTCGGCCTGCAGGTTCAGCCCGGCGCTGAGCGCGGTCAGGTTTTGCCCGCCCTCCTGGCCCACGCCGGCCACATCCCAGTCGTAATCGCCGTTGGCCGGGGTGTCGCCGTTGTAGCGGTTGATGATGGTGTTGGCGCCATAGGTTTCAGGCAGTGGAATGGCGAACTTGGCGCTGAGGTAGTTGTGCACCAGCACCGCCTCCACCGGCAGCAGGTGGCGGACAAAGACCAGCAGCTCGGCGATGTCGCCGCTGAGCGGTTCGC
>JAPKMV010000796.1 GCA_026645635.1 Caldilineaceae bacterium | reverse complement strand
TTGCGTGCGAGGCGCCAGAGAAATCCGGTCGGCCGATAAGCCAGTGGACAGGACAAGAAATCGCTGATGAGATTGTGCGCCGGGGGATTGTGGAGCAGATTTCCCCTCGCCACGCCCAGCGGCTCCTAAAAAGGGGGATCTGCAACCCCATCGCTACCGGTATTGGCTGACGCCGCCAGACGACGAAGACTTTGAGGGCAAAGTGGCTGAAGTGTGTGAAGTGTACAAGCAAGCGCCGGAGCGTCATCAAGCGGGCGAACGGACTGTTAGCACCGACGAGTTGACAGGCGTGCAAGCATTGGAACGGCGCCATCCTGGTCTGCCGATGGCGCCTGGCCAAGTGGAACGGCGCGAGTTTGAGTACATTCGTCATGGTACGGGCAGTTTCATCCTCAGTCGAGATGTTGCCACGGGTCAACTGCTTGCACCCTCGGCGGGCGACACTCGCACCGAAGCTGATTTCCTGGCCCATGTCCAGGCCGTGGTGGCCACAGACCCGACCGCTCGCCGCTGGCATTTCGTGCTCGATAATCTCAACATTCACCTATCAGAATCCTTGGTGCGCTGGGTCGCAGCCGAATCCGATCTTGTGATTGACTTGGGCGAGAAGGGAAAGTCGGGCATCTTGCACAACAAGCGCTCCCGCTCCGCCTTCCTCAGTGACCCTACCCATCGCATTGTCTTTCACTACACACCCAAACACTGTTCCTGGCTCAATCAGATTGAGATCTGGTTGAGCATCCTGGTTCGCAAGTTGCTCCGGCGTGGTTCCTTCTCCTCGCTCCATGAACTGAAAGCCAAGGTGCTCACCTTTATCGACTACTACAACGCCACCGCAGCCAAACCTTTCCGCTGGACTTATGAGGGTAAACCATTGGTGGCTTGAACTATTGTCATATTTACGCCGTCGTGTACTAGTTATGCTGTTGCTGGATACCGGTCTACGGTTGAAGGAAGTAACCGCACTCACTACAGACGATTTGAACATGGAAACGGGCGCGGTAATCGTGCGCAAGGGCAAGGGCGGCAAGTTTCGGACCGTTTTCATGGGCGCAAAGGTGCGGCGCGCAATGTCGATCAGTCTATCATATCCATCTTATTTTCGTCAGTTCGTGGTCTTGACATTGGGGTCAAGTATACAGGTTTCCTTTCTCGGTCCATCGGGGTGCATGAGAAGCTGCCACTCCAATTTGGATTTGAAGCAGTCCGATCCAGGTTCCTATCTTGGTCCATCGGCTCGTTCGATGAGGTGTCATTCCAGTTTTGGATTTGAGGTACGATTCGCGATTTGGTTCAGCTAACGCAGAATCAAGCGAGAACAACCACAATTCCAGTTTTGGATTTGATGTGGCAGCACATCGCTGATTCGATGAACGCCATTCTCCAACAAGTTTACCTCGCACAGACTCACTGCATTGCAATGTACGCAATGCTGCAATGCAAATTCACCAGCATTGAAGTGCAATATCCACGCCACTGAAGTGCAAATACAAGAGCCACAAGCAGTGTGGCGCTCACTCGTTCGCCATCAGATATCCTGCCCCTGCGGCAGCATCACCAGATCTCGGATCGTCACATGCCGCGGCTGCGCCAACATGAACACCACGGCCTCCGCCACATCCTCCGATCGTAGCGCGCCGCGGCGCGCCACGATCTCGTCGATGGCCGCCGTGTCGTGGAAGCCCCACAACTCGTTGGCGACCATGCCTGGTGCAATCGAGCCAACGCGGATCCCCGCGGGCGCGACCTGCCGGCGCAGCGTGTTGACGAAGCCCTGCACTGCGTGCTTCGACGCGCTGTAGACCGGCTCCCACACGATGTCCACATGGCCGCTGATCGAGCTGGTGATCAGGATGTCGCCCGACTGCTGCGCCAGCATGTGGGGCAGCACGGCATGAACCCCGCGCAGCACGCCGTCGACGTTCACGTCGAACAGCTTTGCCCAGGCATCGGGATCGCCCTCGGCGACCTGGCCGGGAATGTAGATGCCGGCGTTGGCGAAGAGCACATCGACGCGGCCAAAGCGGGCGACGGTCTCCTCCACCATGCGCACGACATCCGCGGCCACGGTCATGTCGGCGACGACGACCAGTGGGTCGCCGCTCAGTTCACGTGCCAACGCGGCCAGCTTGTCACCGGAACGCGCGGCGAGCGTCAGCTTGCAGCCGCAGCGATCCAACGCCCGCGCCGTGGCCGCGCCGATCCCGGAACTGGCGCCGGTAATGATGACGACTTTGCCGGTGAGTGGGTGGGTCATGAAGTGGCTCCTTGAGGAATGGTTGGTTGGGCAAATTGAGATTGGAGATTAGAGATTTGGAGATTTGGAGATTGAGAGATTGGTGCACTTCTTTCGACTATTCTTCGAGCGGGCATAGGGTGCGTTTCCGTCACCCTCTCACCCCCTCACCCGCTCACCTTGTCGAGTATATCACCCATACCGGCCGATGGCTTCCGCAAGCGGCGTGAGCAGTTCGAGCTTCCACGGCTCGACGCGCGGGGCGACGGAGCAGGCGGTGCTCAGGAT
>JAPKMV010000795.1 GCA_026645635.1 Caldilineaceae bacterium | reverse complement strand
TCGATGGTTTGAGCAACGGGCCGCACACCGTGACCATCACCGTGCTCAACACACGCCACCCCAACGCCACCGGCAATCGCGTCCAGTTCGACTTCTTCGACGGGTGGGATGGGCAGCCGCTGGCGGTTGGGACCTTCCAGGAAGACAACCCGCGCATCTACTACGGCGCGGGGTGGGGGCGCACCAGCACGCCGGACGCCAGCGGCGGCGCGTATGGCTTCACCGGCATCAACATCAACAGCACAGCCTGGTTCCCCTTCACCGGCGATGCGGTCACCTGGCAGGCGTGGGCCTCGACCAACGGCGACCTGGCCGAGGTGCGCATCGACGGCGTGACGCGGGGTGCGTTCAACCTGTACAGCCTCACCGCCGGTCCGCGCGCCTACTCCTTCACCGGGCTGGGCAGCGGCCCGCACGTGCTGGAGATCCGCCAGTATCGCCGCGCGGCCACGGTGGACGCGTTCATCACGCCGGCGATCGGTCCCGGCTACACGCCGCCCACGCCCGCAGCGATCTTCCGCTACGAGGAAGATCACCCGGACATGCGCTACAACGGCTACCCCATCGCGGTTGTCCCGCAAAGCTGGAACAGAGAAGCCGGCGCCAACATCTGGCAGCGCAGCGGCGGCGCCAACATGGTCAGCGGCACGCCCGGCGACGTCTGGAGCCTGGCCTTCACCGGCGTCTGGGTCAACCTGGGCTTTGGCAGCACGGCCAGCAGCGGCCTGGCGGAGATCTTCATAGACGGCGTATCCCGGGGCGTCTTCGCCACTGCCGGCGGCGTCAACGGCGCCAAGAACATCACCTTCGGCGGCCTGACGCCCGGCAGCCACGTGGTCAGCGCCACGGTGATCAGCGGCGCCGTGCTGCCCGACTACATCGACGTGTGGGACGGCGCGGCGATGAGCGAGGGCTGGCACAACGGCGACCTGGAAGACGCCAGCGGACGCTTCCACTTCAGCAACATGGACTGGTGGCAGCGCGGCGTCAACCAGTACGCCTATGCCGAGGACTACTTGCAGACCTTTGTCAGCGCCAGCAGCAACATCTGGTTCAGCTTCGTCGGGACCGACCTCACGGTGCTGGGCTTCAACCGCGCCAACACCGCGCTGACGGTGGTGATCGACGGCGTCAACAGGGGCACCTTCGACATGACGCCCGCGTACTCGGAGCAGCCCTTCGCTCTGCACTTCCCTGACCTGGGCGCAGGCGCCCACATCGTGCAAGTCCACGTACCCTCGACGGCGCGGGTGGACGCGTTCAACGTCAACCCGGCGAACTTCGCCAGCCATACACCCGTGGTGGAATGGCACGACATGACGCCCAAAACCAGCCTGACCACCACCTACGGCACGGGCTTTGCCAGCAGCATCGCCATCGGCGACCTGAGCGGCGACGGCACAGTCGAGTTGGTCGCGCCGGGGCTGAACGGCCGCCTCTACGTCTACCGCGGGGACGGGCAGGACACAGGCAACGGCACGCCGATCCTCTGGACGAGTGACCTGGTCGGCCCCGCCGCGGAGCCGGCGCTGGCCGACCTCGACGACGACGGCAAGGCCGAGATCATCCTCAGCGGCAAGCACGGAACCTTCGCCTACCACCACGACGGCAGCCTGCTCTGGCAGAACCCGGCCATCGTCTCCTACTATCCCAACGAGGCTCTGGGCTGGGGCGGCCCCACCGTGGGCAACCTGGATCTCGACCCGGCGCCGGAAGTCGTGGTCGCGGCTTCGGATGACGCGCTCTATGTGCTGGACGTGCAAGGCAGCGTGGTCTTCAGCGACACCATCGGGCGCTGGGCCACCGTGCCCGTGCTGGCCGACATCACCGGCGACGGCATGTTGGACATCGTCGTGGCGCAGGACTGGACCTTGCGGGTCTACGACTACTTCAACGGCGGGCAGCTCGCGTGGAGCTACACGCTGACCGAGACGCTCAACATCCTGGGCGGCGCAGGCGTCTTCGGTGCGCCCGCGGTGGCGGACCTCAACGACGACGGGCGCCCGGAGATCATCATCAACTGGGGGCACATCGTCGACGCCTTCCAGGATGACGGCACGCTGCTCTGGCGCTATCGCACCAACGCCAACAACCTCTTCCGCCCCAGCGCCATCACCGTGGCCGACGTCACCGGCGACGGACGCAACGACATTGTCACCGCCTCCGCCATCAGCGCCGGCTTCGTGGTCCTCGAACACCTGCTCATGGTGCTCAACGACACGGGCGCGCTGGTGTGGGACCAACGGGTGGCCGACAACACCGCGTCCGCCTCCGGCGTGGCCGCGCAGGATCTCACCGGCGACGGCATCTGGGACATCCTCTGGAACGGCGCCACCGACGGCTTCCTGGTGATCCGCGGCACCGACGGCAAGCGCATCTTCAATGAACCGGTCACCGGCTCCGGCACCGTGCTCGACTACCCGACGCTGGGCGATGTGGACGGCGACGGCTACGCCGAGGTGGTGGTCGCCGGGCGCGAGGGTCTCTTCGTCATCGGCCACGACGAGATGTGGGCCGACTCGCGCC
>JAPKMV010000794.1 GCA_026645635.1 Caldilineaceae bacterium | reverse complement strand
TTCGCCGACGATGACTTTGCCCTCCACCCTGGAACTGGTCATCGACCCGAACAAAGCCGCGGAGCGAGACAGCGCACAGGTCGTGCTCACCTCGCCGGTGGACGCGGTCACGCCCCTGCGCTTCACCACCGATCTGCATTTCATCTGCACGGACAACGCACTCTTTTTGCCGCTGGTTGCCGGCGGGTGAAGTGGTTCCGCCTTACCGTAGGTGCGGTTTCCAACCGCACAAAGCCCCCGCCTGCACCGTGGCTAATACCGTAGGTGCGGTTTCCAACCGCACAATGTTCCGCCTTCATCGCGGCTACGTGCGGTTATAAACCGCACCTACGGTGGCAAAACATACGATTTCCAAGCAGGGTTTTCCAACCGCACAAAGCCCCGCCCGCACTGCGGCTATGTGCGGTTATAAACCGCACCTACGGTGGCAATACATACGATTTCAAGGCAGGGTTTTCCAACCGCACAAAGCCCCGCACGCACCGCAGCGACCGAGGTAGTTCCGTCCCACCGTAGGTGCGGTTTCCAACCGCACAAAGCCCCGCCCCGCACCTATGGTGGCAAAACATACAATTTCAAGGCAGGGTTTTCCAACCGCACAAGGTCTCGCGTGCACCGCGGCTATGTGCGGTTAAAAACCGCACCTACGGTGATTGACTACAGGACGGTTCCGGCAGAACGGTCTATCCCTGTTTCGGGCGCTTGAAGTAGGCTGTCTTCTGGAAGTTGTGCACCTCGCCCACGCTCACCAGTTCCCAGCCTTCTGCACCCACCTGGCGCAAGTAATCCAGGATCGTGGGCGCGTCCTTCCAGTCCCATCGCTCGCGGCCATCTACGTACCGTGGGCGCCAGCCGCGGAACTCTCGGAAAATCACCTCGCGATATTCCCACTGGGGCGCCGGCGCCGGTTGCGGGCTGGCCGGCGCGGGTGCAGCCGATGTCACCACTGGCTTTGCCCGCGTTCTGGGTTTGGCTGGCTTGCTCGGCGAAGGCGCCGCGCTGCTCTCTCCGCCGGCGGTGGCGTTGAACAAGTCTGCCAACACATCGGGCGTCGCTTTGCGTTCACTCATCTTGCATCACCTTTGTCACCAAGTGCTGATAGTCGTCGGCGCCGGGCGAGCCAGCCGCATATTCGTAAATCGTCTGGCCAAAGCCGGGCGCTTCGGAAAGCCGCACATTGTAGCGAATCGGTTGGCAGAGCTGCGCGCCGAAATGGCTTTGCAGTTGGCGGTGAATCTCGTCCGATTTGCGCACACGGCGGTCATAGAAGGTGGGAAGCACATAGCGCAGGTGCAGCCGCTCGTGATACTGCTGCAAGGAACGCAGATTCTGCGTGAAGTCGATCAGCCCTTGCAGGGCCAGCACTTCGAGGGAGACCGGCGCCAGCACCTCGTTGACATAGAAAAGGGCGTTGACAGCCAACGCATCCCAGCCTGGCGCCGTGTCGACGATAGCAAAGTCGAACTGTTCGTCCAGCGGCGCCAGCGCCTCGCGCACGGTGCGCTCGCCGCCAAATTCCTTGCGGTCGATCACCCGCTTGAGGCCGGCCAGCCCGCGGCCGCCGGGTAGAAGCCAGAGACCAGGCCGCGCCGCCACCAATGCCGCCGTCGGCGCCACGTCACCGGCGGCCACCTCCGCCAGCGAATGAGGTCCCTGCACGCCCAACATCCGAGCAGCCTGGCCCTGGGTGTCGGCATCCACAATCAGCACGCGGCGTCCCTGCTGCGCCAATCCGGCCGCCAGGTTGACCGCCGTGGTCGTCTTGCCGACGCCGCCTTTTGAAAGAGCAATCGCAATTCGTCGCATAGCGCCTCCACACCGCATTGTACTGCCGCGCGCCGCAATCGCAGCAATTCGTATCCTATGCGAGTTTGGCAACCGTTTGGCCATGCGCTACGATAGGCAACGCTGCGCCGAGGGCGCAGCCTGTAACGAAAGAGAGACAGACATCGTGGCACTGGGAAAGAACCACGCACAATCAACCACGATTGCACGACAGCAATCCGCGCAGGGCGGCAGGCGATCCCGCCCCTGGCTTGGCGCCAGTCTGCTGCTCCTGCTGATGCTGCTGGCGGGCTGCGGCGGCGGCGAAGCCACGCCCACGCGCACGCCGATCCCCACCTGGACGCCGACGCCGCTCAGCGGCGACGCGGCCCCGGCGGACGGGGGCAACGCTCCCGCGGCCAGCGGCGAAATCGGCAGCCAGGTCGTTGACCCGAATCAGGTGGCGGCCGCTATCGCCACTGAAACACCGACCCCGCTCCCCACCGATACGCCGACACCGGAGCCGACGGCGACGCCGCTCCCCACCGACACGCCGACGCCGGAGCCGACGCCGCTGCCCACCGACACCCCGCTGCCCACGCCAACGCCGCCGGAGCCGATCTTCCCCTTCGAGTTGGAGGCGGCGGAGAAGTTCCCCACCGATACGCTGGCGCCCAACGTGGTCCGCATCTACGCCTACATCTATGCGCCGGATACCTTCGGGCTGGATGGCTATTCGCTGCGCGTGGTGCGCAACGGCGCGCCC
>JAPKMV010000793.1 GCA_026645635.1 Caldilineaceae bacterium | reverse complement strand
CCGGGCTGGAGGTGGCTGTGGCCTACGACCAGGGCGGTCGCCGCTGGCAGCAGGCGCGCACCTTGCAGCCCGTGGGCCGCAGCCGCCTGGTCGCCGCCATCACCGAACCGCTGGAAGGCGCACGGCTGGCCGGCGCGGTCACTATCCAGGGAACCACCCGCGGCTATCCCGGCGCGACCGCGGTCTACGTCTGCGTCACCACGAGCACCGCCTGCGCCCCGAACCAGTACACCCTGGCCGAGGGCGTCGAACGCTGGTCCTTTCCCTTCACCCCCGCCGCGGATGCCGCTCACCGCATCTTCGCCTACGCCGCCAACGACCTGGGCGGGTACAGCCCCGTGGCCGGCCCCGTCACCGTCCAGGTGGATCGCACGCCGCCCGCCGGCCTCTCCATCGATCTCGCTACCGGCCTGGCGCTCTCCACCACAGCCGTTGTGGACGGTCTGCCCGCGCTCTCCCTGCCTCTGCGCGCCAGCGACAGCGGCGATTCCGGCCTCGCCCACATCGCGGTGAGCGACGGCCAGGGCCGCGCCGAAACCGTGGAGATCGCGCCCGCGCGCCAGGGCGACGCTGCCTTCCAACTGCACTGGCCCCTGCCCGGCGTCAGCCGCGGCGACGCGGCCGCTGTGCTCAGCACCCAGTTCATCAGTTTCACCCTCACCGCGGTGGACGGGGCGGGCAACAGCGCCAGCACATCCGCGCCTGTGCGCCTGCTGGTGGACGACACGCCGCCTGCGCTGGAAGCGACCCTGCCCACGGTGATCGACGGCGGTCTGCTGCGCGTCTCCGGCCACGCCGACGACCGCCGCCACGAACCGGGCGCGCGCCAGCCCTACAGCAGCACCCGCAGCGCCAACGATGCGGCCACCCGCCTGACCCTAGGCGGCGCCAGCGACTTCGCCACGATTGTGGGCGACATGAACGGCGACGGATTGGACGAAGTGGTGTGGGTGCAGCCGGCGACCGCGGCCAGCCCGCTCCAGGCAGCGCTCTTCTTCGGCCATCCCGCGCTGCCCGCCACCCTGGCCCTGGCTGACGCGGATGTGCGCTTCACCGGCCAGGCTGCGGGGACTTCCCCCTACCCGCCTGTGGTTGCCAACGCCGGCGATGTCAACGGCGACGGGCTGGACGACCTGCTCATCGGCGACCCCAGCGCGCGGCGGGGCGCGGGCAGCGTCTACCTGCTCCTGGGCCGGCCCGCGGACGCCTGGTTCTCCCCCTTCGCCCTGGCCAGCGCCGACCGCGCCTTCGCCCCCGCAGGCACGACTGGGTTTGGGGTCAGCCTTGCCAGCGCGGGGGACACCGACGGCGACGGGCTGGACGACTATCTGCTGGCCGCGGCCAACACGGGTGCGGGCAGCGGCGGCGTCTGGCTGGCGCTGGGGCAGGAAGAGAGCGCGCCGCCCCTCTTCGGCCCGTGGGAAATGGCGCTCGCGCCCTCGTGCGTGGGCTGCGTCACGGTTCACCCGCCCAGCCTGGCCGCTCCCGGTGACGTGGACGGCGACGGCGTGGACGACATGCTGGTGGGCTATCCCCAGACCGTGGCCCTGATTCCGGGCCGGGAGCGGCTGCTCTGGCCGGCTGGGACCCAGCCCATCGCCGCGGTGGCTGGAACCCGCTTTGCCTTGGCCGGCGATTTCGTCAATGTCGCTGCCCTGGGCGACGCCAATGGCGATGGGCTGCTGGACATGCTCATGGCCGACCCGGACAGCAGCCCGGCCCGGGTCTTCGTGGTCTTCGGGCGGCGGCACGCCTGGCCGCTGACCGGGGGGCGCGTCGATCTGCTGGCCCAGGCCGAGCGCGTCTACCAGGAATCCACCCTGGCCGATTCCCGGCTGGGCGTCAGTCTGGCCCCCCTGGGCGATGTGGACGGCGACCGGCTGGCCGATTTCGCCCTGGGCCAGCCGGGGCGCGGGGCTGGTCCCAACCGGGTGCTGCTGGCATTGAGCAGCCTGGCCCGGGGCAACCGTGTGCGCGAAGCCGGCCAATCCACCCAGATCATCGCCGGGGCCGGCGGCAATGCTGCGCTCTTTGGCCGCAACCTGAGCAGCGGCCAGGTCAACGGCGACGGCGTGGTCGACCTGCTCACCCTCACACCCCGCGCGGCGACGGCCCAACTCTTCACCCCGCATCGGGGCGTGCGCCTGGCCGCCGGTCTGCAGCGGGTGGAGATCGGTGCGGTAGGTCCGTTGGCCGCCGCGCCTGACCCGCTGACCCTCACCCCCGCCAGTTGGTCGTCGGCCGCCTGGGAGAGCGGCGCCGGCGCGTGTGCAGTCTGCTGGCGCGGCAGTCTGGCCTTGCCCGCGCCTGGCGTCTACTACATCTACGCCCGCGCATTGGATCAGGCAGGGAACTGGAGTCCGGGAGAGACGTGGTTCCAGGGCGCGGTGACTGTGATGGGCCAGGCCGGTCGCAGCCAGGAAAGTGTGGATGGCGCCTTCAATCTGAGCCTGGGCCAGCCGGTGGTGGTGGGCCGCGCCATCAGCACGACCGTCGCCATCGGCGGGCTGAACCAGATCCGTGAGTGGCGTTACTTCG
>JAPKMV010000792.1 GCA_026645635.1 Caldilineaceae bacterium | reverse complement strand
GACAATCTCGATCAGAAAGCCGACCAGCAGCACCACCATCAGCACCCGGCTGACCACGGGCTTGGCAAGCCGCAGGTAGAATGTGGGGCGCGGCGCCAGTTCCGGCTCGGCCGGGGTCATCCGATAATCGTCGTACATAGCTCCGCCCGCCCTGCGTGCTGCACTGTCACCCGTTCACCTCATCACCCGCTCACCCGTTCATGGCAGGTCACAACACCACCGGCGTCCAGTCCACCCGGCTCTTTTCCGCCTTGATGATGCTCAACACCTGGTCGACCGAGTCTTCCTGGTGATCGTCGCGGTTGACGACCACATAGTCGAACTCAACGATCCGGCGCAGTTCATGGCGCGCGGTCACGATGCGCATCTTGAGCTGATCCGGTTTCTCGGTCTTGCGCTCCCGCAGCCGGTCGATCAACTCCTCCTCGCTTTCGGCGGTCAGGAAGATCGTGACTGCGTTGGGCACCAGCCGCCGGATCGTGGCCGCACCCTGCACGTCGATGCGCATGATCACATCGCGCCCGCTGGCCAGCGCCTCGCGCACATGCTGCTTGGGAATGCCCTTGTAGTCGCCGTAGACGACGGCATATTCCAACAGTTCGTCGTTCTCGATCATCCCGGCGAAGTCGCCTACCGAGACAAAGTGATAGTCGACGCCGTCTTCCTCGTTGGGGCGCTGCGGCCGCGTCGTCGCTGTTACAACGAAGTAGAACGGGTACGCCGTCTGCTTCAATCCCTGGAGAATCGTGTCCTTGCCGACGCCGCTCGGCCCTGAAATGACAATCAAAATCGGACGGGGCGCCTTCAGACTTTGGTACAGCCCATCAATCTCTTGATCCCGGTCGTGCGTGATATACACAGATCCCCGCTTGCCAAACTAGACGATTGCCCGAATCTTCACGATAATCTTGCGTCGGACACAGCCCATCGTGAGCTACGGGTTCAGTATAAACTACAGAACATATTCAAGCACGAACGAGGAACCGATGCCAATCTACGAATACTATTGCGGCGACTGCCACCGCCGGGTCAGCGTCTTCTTTCGCACCTTCAGCGCCGCCAGCAGCGAAGCAGCCCACTGCCCGCGCTGCGAGGGCGCCAATCTGCGCCGTCTCGTCAGCAAGGTCGCCGTGCTCAAGTCCGAAGAAAGCCGCATGGAAAACATGGCCGATCCGTCCTTCATGGCCGGTCTGGAAAACGAAGACCCGCGCGCGCTGGCCGGCTTTATGCGCAAGATGAGCGACGAAATGGGTGAGCCGCTGGACCCTGAGATGCACGAGGTGATCGACCGGCTCGAAAAGGGTGAAAGCCCGGATGAAATCGAGAAGTCGATGCCCGAAATGGCCGGCGGCGATGGCATGGGCGGAATGGGTGGCATGGGCGGTGGCTTCGACGACGATTTCTAAACCCATACATTCCCGGATTCTTGAAGAATCCGAGAATGTTAGCCGCTAGATCTTCTCGAAGCGGTCCACGCTCAACACGAAGACCGTCGCGCCGCCGACCTGCTTCTCCACGGGCGTCGGGATGTGCACCTCCCCCGGCTCCATGACCGGCGGCAGCGGCGTGACGTACTGCACCCGGCTTGGGCAACTCTCGCGGAAGATGCCCAGCACTTCGTCGATCTGCCCGTCGTCCACGCCGCAGAAGATCGTCGTGTTGCCCACGCGCAAGAAGCCGCCGGTCGTGCTGGTCACCGTCGCGGAAAAGCCGCGGCGCGCCAGCCGGTCCAACACGGTGCGCGTATCGTCACTGTTGATAATGGCCATTACCAGCTTCATCGTCTGCTCCTTGGTTGATTCGTTGGTGCACCTGCGCCATGATCTGCTGGTGGATGGTGGCCGCGGGCAGCGTGGCGTCGATGACCAGCCAGCGGGACGACTGTTCCGCCAGCGTCAGGTAGCCGCGGCGCACGTTCTCGTGAAAGGCCAGCGCCTTCTCCTCCATCCGGTTCCATTCCTCGACGGCGCCGGCGCGCTTGCGCGCCAGCCCCGCCACGACATCGATGTCAAGAAAGATCGTCAGATCGGGTGTCAGTTCCGCCGTGGCGTAGGCCGCCAACTGGCGCAGCGGCCCCAGCGGCTGGCCGTGGCCAAAGCCCTGATAGGCCAGCGTGCTGTCGGCGTAGCGGTCGCAGAGCACGATCTCGCCCCGTGCCAGCGCCGGGCGGATGATCTCATCTACGATCTGGGCGCGGGCGGCGTTGAAGAGCAGCGTTTCCGCGCGGGGACTCATCTCCGTGTGCGCCGGGTCGAGCACCAGGCTGCGGATGGCGTTGCCGATGCGCGTGCCGCCCGGCTCCCGGGTCACCAACACACGCTGCGCCTCGCCCAATGCCGTCGCCAACAGGCCGATCTGGGTCGATTTGCCGCTGCCCTCCGGGCCTTCAAAGGTGATGAAGAGACTCAAGATTGCTCCCTGACTGGGATGAGCGGGTGAGGGTGGTGAGTGGGTGAGCGGGTGATGGGGTGAATATCCTCCTTCACCCACTCACCCTCTCACCACCCTCACCCGCTCACCCACTCACCCACTCACTCGCTC
>JAPKMV010000791.1 GCA_026645635.1 Caldilineaceae bacterium | reverse complement strand
ACAAAACGTGGCCCTTCTTCCGCACGATCATCGACAACGTACAGATGGGGCTGGCCAAGGCGGACATCGCCATCGCGGCGCTCTACGCCCAGCTCACTGACGCAGCCACACGCACGTTGATCTACGATGACCTGGCCGCCGAATTCGAGCTGACCGTGCGCGCCGTGCTGGAGATTGCGCAGACGCCCGAACTGCTGGAGAAGGAGCAGGTGCTGCGCCGCAGCATCAAAGTGCGCAACCCCTACGTCGATCCGCTCAACTACATCCAGGTGGCGCTCTTGCAGCGGCTGACGGAAACCCAGGACGGGGCAACCGCGCAGCAACTGCGCGCCGCGGTGCTGTTATCGGTCAACGGCATTGCCGCGGGCCTGCAAAACACGGGGTGATGCAACGTGACAGATTTCCTTTCCACGGTCGACGGCCTGCTGATCGACATTGACGGCGTGCTGACCATTGGCGACGAGGTGATCCCGGGCGCGACAGAGGCCATTGCGGCCCTGCGCGCCCGCGGCATTCCCTTCCGTTTCATGACGAACACGACCATCTACTGCCGCTACACGTTGCTCGACATCATGCGGGCCAAGGGGCTGGTGGCCGATCTCGGCGAACTCTACACCGCCACCTATGTTGCCGCGCGCTTCCTGCGCGAGCGGGGCGCGCGCAGCTATCTGCCGCTGCTTCTGCCCGACGCGCAACTGGAGTTCGGCGGTCTCGACGTGGATGAGGAAGCGCCGGAGTATGTGGTCGTCGGCGATCTCGGCGCCAGCTTCACCTTCAGCCGGCTGAATGCCGCCTTCCGTGCGCTGCTCAACGGCGCCAAACTGGTAGCGCTGCACAAGAAGCGCCACTGGCGCACGCCCGACGGCCTCTTTCTCGACGCCGGCCCTTTCGTCATGGCGCTGGAGTACGCGACGGAAACCAACGCCATCGTCGTGGGCAAGCCCAGCGGCGCCTACTTCCAGATGGTGCTGGACGACCTCAGCCTGCCGCCCAACCGCATCGCCATGATCGGCGACGACATCGAGATCGACGTGCGCGGGGCCAAGCTGATGGGCATCCAGGGCTGGCTGGTGAAGACCGGCCGCTTCCGCAAAGAAGACCTGGGCCGCGGCATCTGGCCGGATCGGATCCTGAATAGTATTGCTGACTTGATTGGGTGAGGGAGCTGAGAGGGTGAGAGGGTGAGAGGGTGAAAAACCTTCGCCCCTCGCAACTCGCCCCTTCTTTGGACAGAAGTGAGAGCAGACCATGCAAATTCAACTATACGACACGACACTGCGCGACGGCACCCAGGGGGAAGGCATCTCCCTGAGCTGTGACGATAAGCTGCGCATCGCCCGCCGGCTCGACGAGTTCGGCATGCAGTACATCGAGGGCGGCTGGCCCGGCTCGAACCCGAAGGACATGGAGTTCTTCGAGCGCGCCCGCCATGAACTGAACCTGCGCCAGGCCCGGATCGCGGCCTTCGGCTCCACCTGCAAGGCGGACACCGACCCCGCGGATGACGCGCAGGTGCAGCTCCTGATCGACGCCGCCACGCCCGTGGTGACGATCTTCGGCAAGACGTGGGACCTCCACGTGACGGAGGTGCTGCGCACCTCGCTGGAAGAGAACCTGCGCATGATCCGCGAGACGGTGCGCTACCTGAAGGGTCACGGCAAAGAGGTCATCTACGACGCCGAACACTTCTTCGACGGCTATCGCGCCAACCCGGAGTATGCGCTTTCCACCCTGAAAGCGGCGATTTTGGGCGGCGCCGACGCCATCGTGCTCTGCGACACCAACGGCGGCAGCCTGCCCTGGCAGGTGGGCGAGGCGGTGGACATCGTGCGTGCAGAGGTCTTGGGCCAAGAAACGCCCCTCGCCCCTCGCCCCTCGCCTCTCGCCCACATCACCCTGGGCATCCACGCGCACAACGACAGTGAAACCGGCGTGGCCAACACGCTGGCCGCGGTGCGCCACGGCTGCACCCAGGTGCAGGGCACCATCAACGGCTACGGCGAACGCTGCGGCAACGCCAACCTGATCAGCATTGTGCCCGACTTGCAGCTCAAGATGGGCTACGACTGCGTGCCGCCGGAGCGGCTGCGCCAGTTGGCCGACCTCAGCCGCTACGTCAGCGAACTCGCCAACCTGAGTCCCGACAGCCACCAGCCCTTCGTCGGCCAGAGTGCCTTCGCCCACAAGGGCGGGACGCACGTCAACGCGGTGGTCAAGTATGTGATGAGTTATCAGCACATCGACCCCAGCCTGGTGGGCAACGAGACGCGCGTGCTGCTCAGCGAGTTGAGCGGCAAGGACAATATCGCGGTCAAACGCCGCGAGTTTGGTCTCGATGGCGTCACCCGCGAGGAAGAGCGGGTCGTCCTGCAAAAGATCAAGGAGTTGGAGAACGCGGGCTTTGCCTTCGAGAGCGCGGAAGCCAGCGTGGAACTGATGCTGCGCCGGCTGCGCAAGGATTACCGCGCGCCCTTCGAGCTGATCGACTACACTGCCAGCGTCCAGCACCGGGCCGGGCGGGGCATGTTCTCCGAAGGCACGG
>JAPKMV010000790.1 GCA_026645635.1 Caldilineaceae bacterium | reverse complement strand
CAAGGAAGGGCTGCCCAAGGAGCAGCGCCTGGCCCACGCGCTTGCGCTCCTGCTGGAAGCCTACCCGCAGCTTGCACCGTACAAGACGGTTGCCGCCGCGTTCATCCGCGCGGTGGTCTTCGATATGAACCATCCGCAGCCCCCCGCGCCGGCCACAGCGGTGCAGCCCCAGGTGTTGCCCCTGCCGGATCAGGCGCTCTTTCACCGCTAAGTCATGGCCGCTTCTCCCTCTCTCTGGCAGCGCATCCGCAGCGCGCTGGCCGTCATCCGGCTGACCGGCGGCGTCAAGGTCAGCGCCGTCGAACCGGGCAAGGACGACGACGGCATCACGCGCGCCCTGCGTCCGCTGGGCACGGACATCGACCGGCCCATCATCGAGCGCACCGAAGACATCGCCGACGCGCTGGAGGCGTGGCGCAAGAACCCGCTGGCCAAACGCATCGTCGGCCTGGTGACGGCCTATGTGGTGGGCGACGGCATCAACGTCGAGAGCAAGTACGCGCCGCTCCAGCGCTTCATCGACGAGTTCTGGCAGCACAGCCGCAACCGCATCAAGCTGCGCCAGGCCGAGTGGTGCGACGAGCTGACCCGCTCCGGCGAACTGTTCCTGGTGCTCTTCACCAATCCCCTCAGCGGCATGTCGCAGATTCGCGCCATCCCCGCGTCGCGCATCGACGAAATCCGCTGGCAACCCGGCGACTACGAGATGGAACTGGAGTACCACGAGGTTGGGGATGTGGAGGACAGCCGGGGCACGTGGTGGAAATCTTTCGACCACCCCGACGCCGCCGACCCGACCGTGCCCATCATGCTGCACTTTGCCATCAACCGGCCGGTGGGCGCACTGCGCGGCGAAGGCGATCTCAACCCGATTCTGCCCTGGCTCAAGCGCTACACCCGCTGGCTGGAGGATCGGGTGCGCCTCAACGCCGGCATGCGCTCCTTTCTCTGGATCGTCTACGCCCCGCGCCGCGCCATCAATGACCTCATCTTGCGCTACCGCCAGCCGCCGGAACCCGGCAGCGTGATCATCGCCGAGGATGGCGCGGAGCGGTGGGAAGCCGTGACGCCCAACCTGGGCGCCAATGACGCGCAGCACGACGGGCGCGCCCTGCGCTGGCAGATCGCAGCCGGCGGCCCCGGCACCGGGCTGACCGACTTCGGCGAAGCCTTCGACGCCAACCAGGCGACCGCCACCGTCATGGTGGACATTCGGCGCCGCTTCCTCAAGCGCCGCCAGGCGTATTTCGCCTGGATGCTGGTGGAACTCACCCTGCGCGCCTACGAGCGAGCGCGCGGGGTGCGCACCCTCAACCGCCGCGCCGTGAGCCACCTGGACTTCATCGTCGACTCGCCGGAGATATCGGGCGAGGACTCGCTGACCTTGGCCGCAGCCGCGCGTGACGTGACGATTGCCCTGACCAACCTGCAAGGACTGGTGGGCGACAGCACCGAACTGCGGGAGGTCAGCCTGCGCTTGTTCGCCAAGATGACAGAGGAGGAGATCGCCCGGCCCCTGGCGGAGAAGATCATCGCCAGCGGCGAGCAGGACCGCAGCCGGAAGCAGCGGCTGGAGGAAGAGAAAGTCAGGTCCGAGATCGACCGCAACCGCACCCCGCGCCCCGCAGCCCCCGCTGCCCGCCACCTGCGCCCCCGCACCACCACCCACGAAGGAGGCACCCATGCCCACAACTCTGCCAACGGCGCTGCCCACCACGAGCCTGGCCTGTGACCTCGGCATCGAGCATACATCGTGCGCGGCCCTGTCCGCCGCCGAACGCAAGACGCTGCTCAAACAAGTCAAAGCCGGCGAGATCGACGAACTGGAATTTGACGCCATTGTCTTCGCCGCCCGCTATCCCAACAGCAACTTCCTGCGCTTCCGCGACGAAGACCTGGCTGCGCTGGCCGCATCGTTCGTCGGCCAGCCGTTTCTGCGCAACCACGATGTCGCCGACATTGGCAGCCGTGACGGCACCATCGTCGCCGCCCACCAGATCGGCGCCGAACTCCATCAGCGCATCCGCCTGACCAGCGAGCGCGGCCTGCTCGACTTCCTGCAGGGGCGTATCGACCGTTTCTCCATCGGCTGGTACTTCGACGACATCCACTGCAGCGTCTGCCAGGAGCGCTGGATGGAGTGCAACCACTGGCCCGGACAGCGCTACCCAGGCGCCGGCAAGCACGACCCCGAACAGACCTGTGAACTGATCTTCGTCAATCCCCGCGGCAAAGAAACGTCCGCCGTCAATGCGCCGGCGGTGCGGGGCACCCGCATCCTCGGCGAGCAGCAGCCGGACGACCTGGCCGCCCTCATCCGCGCCAAAGAAACCTTTCTCAAACAAGGAGACCACCAACTCGCCATCAACGAACCGTCAGACCCGCCGCCATCCGCCCTACCCTCTGCACCGCCCCCCGCACCTGACCCTTCGCAGTCTGCTGCCCCCGCACCTACCCACAAGGAACCCACCATGGATGCAACCAGCATCGCGCAGCCTGACGCTGCACCACCCACTGCCGCCGCCCCCGTCCTCCAGCCCCCCGC
>JAPKMV010000078.1 GCA_026645635.1 Caldilineaceae bacterium | reverse complement strand
AGCGCCGATCGTGACCGTGTTGGCCGTGTTTGCGGTGCTATTTATTAGCGGGCGGCCACAGACAGCGATGGCGACCAACAGCGCAACGGTGAATTCGAAGGACCCTGGCGTGCTGGCGCAGGGCGACAACCTCTACCGCGAAGCATGTGCGGCTTGCCATGGCCTCGATGCCAAGGGCGTGACTAACCTCGGTAACCCGCTGGCCGGATCCGAATTCCTCGCCACCAATACCGACGGCCAGGTGCTGGCGGTAGTCAAAGCAGGGCGTGATCTGAGCAACCCACTCAACACAACGGGGTTGGTCATGCCCCCCAATGGCGGTCGACCTGATTTGAACGACCAAGGCCTGATGTCGATCATTGCTTACCTGCGTGCGCAATCCTGATCGACCTGCAACAAGAGGCCGCTTTTGGCCGGGTCTAGGTTTTCATCGTGCTCTCGTTGTTGTGGCGGTGGCTGGTGGATGGCTGGCAGCCCGACCGCTACGACATCCTGGGCGCTGCAATCGCCATGGTCGGCGTGGCGATCATCATGTGGGGACGGCGCCTGTAGCCACTACAGCTGCGCCTGAAGATAGCGTCCGGAGATGCGGAACGCCGGCTTCTGCCGGGCCTGGGCGAAGGTGTAGAGGGCAGCAGTTCAGCGCGATAGACGACGCCTAAGCGTTCGGCCAGCACCGACGCGGTGCGCACATTGTCCCCCGTCAGTAGCCGATATGGATGATCCCCAGCATGCGTAGCTGTCTGAGCGCCGCCGGCACCTCGTCGCGCAGGGTATCGGCGGCGGCGTGCGATGGCGCACCCGCCGCCATCGCACGCGATGTAAAGCAGCGTCTTGCCCCGGGGCCTCCGGCGCGGCGGCGGCTAGCGATGTCACGGAAACAAGACGCCGGTTGCCAACTTCGATGCGGTGCTGGTTGACAGTCGCCTGGACGCGCCGATGCCTGGAAATGCCGTAAAGGCGTCCGGATCGGCCAGGGTTAGCGCCTGGGCCAGTGGATGATCCGAATAGCGTTCGGTGGAGGCGGCTAGCAGCAGCGCAGCATCGGGCGCAAGGCCGTTGAGCGGTGCGACGTCGCTCACGCGTGGTTGCCCCAACGTGAGCGTGCCGGTCTTGTCGATAAGCAGCACGTCGGCCTTGGCCAGGGTCTCCAGATGCTTGCCACCCTTGATGACCAGCCAACAGCTTTTGGCGGCGCTTACCGGATCGTGCAGTTGGTGAAACAACGGGCGCGACATGAGGCTAGACCTGGATATCTGCGAGGCGAATTTCCAGACGGTTTTCCAAGGCGGAGTACTATCTAGCCAGCTTTAGGATGCGGAAAGCACCGTTGGCCACCAGGCAGAACACCACAGCACCCACCAGCAGGTCGGGTATCTTGGAGCCGGTCATAAAGACGAGAACACCGGCCACAATTACACCAATATTGACTAGCACATCGTTCGTTGTGAAGATCCAACTCGCCTTCATGTGTACCTCATGATTGGCGGCGCGCTGCAGCACAAGCAGTGATGCAACATTACCGGCCAAGGCCAAGAGGGAGATACCGATCATGAGGGCGAAGCTGGGTTCGTCGCCTGCACCCAGGAAGCGCCGCACGACCTCAACGAGGCCAAACACAGCCAGGCCAAGCTGGAAATAGCCGCTAATTCGGGCAACCCGTTTCTTGTACTGTAGTGCCTTGCCAACGGCAAACAGGCTCATGCCATACACAAGGGCGTCGGCCAGCATGTCCAGGCTATCGGCAACCAGGCCCATCGAGCTAGCGACAATACCGGTCGTCAGTTCCACAGCAAACAGCGTTGCGTTGATCAGCAAGACGATGATCAGGAACTTGCGCTGACGATCTTCGTCAGTGCCCGGCTCCAGTTCATCGATTTGGCTGCGTTCGACCAAAGACGCACCGAGGTTCAACTCGTGCATCAGATGTTCGATCGCGGCGCTGCTGCCAGTATGGGTGATGACCACAGTGCGCTGTGGCAAATCGAAAGCGAGGCGCTTAACGTCGGCGCTGCTGGATAATTGCATGCGCACGAGCTGTTCTTCGGCGGCGCAGTCCATTTGAGGGACTTTGAAAAGCAGGTTTTCGAGTGGTGGGTTTGCCATTCGTTTAGTTTTCCTCTGGTTTCAGACAAGGGTGACACGCGACAAGCACCAGGATCATTGCTATGACTCTGTTGGACGTTCGTAACGTGTGCACTGGTAGACACCGTTGGCGACATCGGAAAGGACTTCTTCGGCCATGCGCAGCAGGCCGTCAATTCGATCATCGGTGAGGCGATAGTAGGTGTAACGCCCGCGTTGTTCATTCGTAACCAAACCGCAGTCGCGCAGGCACGCAAGATGGTTGGAGATGTTGGACTGGCTAAGTTCGGTGATCTGTACAAGCTCGCCTACATTCAACGGCTGCGCCCGCAGCGCCTCCAAGATGGACAAACGGGACGTTTCCGCAAACCCGCGGAAGAGCTTGGCTTTCAGTTCGAGTTCAAGGTTTTCAGCGATGAGCAGCATTTGTTAACTCCATTTCATCATCACATCACTACTTGATGATATGCTTGCTGTGGGCTTTTGTCAAGTAGCAGCGCCTTATTACCTTGCATCACAAAGTGTACGTGGTGATCTCAAATTGTCCTCACAATCCAGCGCGATCCTATAGATGCTGTGGAACGACAAACGATGCTTGAGTTCACCTGTTGCTTTGGAGGCAACTACTATGCAAAAGAACACAAAACAGAGAGTCGTCGTCACCGGCGCGCTGCTTACGGTGCTTTTCATTTGCGGAGTCCTGTTGACGGGCACATTGCAGGCACAAAGCGCCCAGCCATACATGCCAGATCCAGGTTGGCAAAATGGCATGATGGGTCACGGCATGATGGGCTATGGCCGCGGGATGCAGGCTGGCATGCCGTTAACCAAAATGGCGACCTATGGACATTGCGGCTGCGGTATGATGGGTTATGGCATGATGAGCCAGGGTATGATGGGGTATGACTCGGGGACCTCGGTGACGTTGACGGATATGCAGGATGCAGCTCTGGTCAGCGTGCCGGAGAGTTTCACGGCGGCGGTCGAGTCAGCCGATCCCAATCGAGGCCAACAGCTCACCGCCGCCAACACTTGCCTCGGTTGCCACACACTGAGTCCCAACCAAACGATGGTGGGCCCTACCTGGCATGATCTGGCGAAAACTGCCGCCACCCGCGTCGCCGGACAAACTGCTGCGGAGTATCTTTACAGCAGCATCCTTGATCCAAATGCCTACGTAGTGAAAGGTTATCAACCCAACGTCATGATCCAGGGCTACAGCCAAACTCTACGTGAGCAGGACATCGCCGACATTGTCAGCTATCTGCTGACCCTGCATCGGTAGCGATCACAAGCCAGCCTGTACACAATGGGTACGTGTTGATCTCACAATGTCCTCACAATCCGGTGCGATGCTGTAGCTACTTCGAAACGACAGTCGATGCTTTAGTTTACCCAATGCTTTGGAGGCAACTACCATGTACAAAAACACAAAACAGCTATTCACCTTCCCCGTCGCACTCCTGCTGGCCTTTGTCCTGTGGGGAGTCTTGTCAACAGGCGCTGCGCAGGCACAGAGCGCCCAACCATCTGCACTAGGTCCGGTCGGGATACAGGCCGGCGCTTTGGTAACCGGTACGATGGGCCAGGGCATGATGGGGCACGGCATGATGGGCAGTCCCATGGCCTATGGCTACGGCATGCAGGCCGGCGTTCCAGTAACCGGTACGATGGGCCAGGGCATGATGGGGCATGGCATGATGGGCAGTCCCATGGCCTATGGCTACGGCATGCAGGCCGGCGTCCCAGTGACCGGTACGATGGGCCAGAGCATGGTGGGGCACGGGATGATGAGTTGCCCCATGGCCTATGGCTACGACATGCAGGCCGGCGTCCCGCTAACCGGCATGATGGGTCAGGGCATGATGGGTCAGGGCATGATGGGTGGTCAGGGCATGATGGGCCACGGCATGCGCTAGAGTGTTCCCACCACGAGAATGAGCAAGATTTTGTCAGGCTGAACGCATCCTGCCATAGATACGCTGGCTCTGCAGAAGCCTATCACCTGCGACGACAGGATGCGCCAGATTCGTCCCGATAGGTATGTACCAGTAGGGCGCCGAAGCGAGTGCCCTACTGTCTTGAGTGCAGGTAGCACGGGAGCATATCTGAAGTACGTTGACTTGGGGTACAATACGCTGGACGAGTGCCCTATGTCTCTCCTGCTGCTCCGGTATGTCGAGACTGGACAGACGCATCTGGGCAGGTATGATCGTGGATAACGCAGTTTGTAACTTTCTGACATGCGGGGTGACGTGCAACTGTGGGTGAAAAGATTCTCGTGATCGAAGATGAGGCTCATATCGCCCGCACAGTGCGGCTCTACCTGGAGCAGGCAGGCTATCAAGTATTGGTGGTAGACGACGGCGCCCTGGCCTTGCCGGCCTTCCGGAACGAACGGCCCAACCTGATCATCTTGGATTTGATGCTGCCAAACCTAGACGGCATGGAGGTGTGCCGCCAGATCCGCCAGACCTCCAGCGTGCCCATCATCATGCTCACCGCCCGCACCGAAGAAACGGACCGCATCGTGGGACTGGAGCTGGGGGCCGACGACTATGTCACCAAGCCCTTTAGCCCCCGTGAGGTGGTGGCGCGGGTGAGGGCGGTGTTGCGCCGGGCCCAAGGACAGATCCAGGCCAGTTCTGTGCTGTGCGTGGGCGATGTGACCCTCGACTTCGACAGCTATACCGCTAACGTGGCTGGCCAGCCATTGGAATTGACGCGCTATGAGTTTCAGATTCTGGCTGCACTGATGGCCCACCCCCAGCGCGTGTTGTCCCGTCTGCAGTTGCTTGACCAGCTAGGCGAGGCGACCTACGCTGGCTACGAGCGCGTCATCGACCAACACATCAAGAACCTCCGCATCAAGCTGGGCGACGATGCCCGCCATTCGCGCTACATTGCCACTGTCTACGGTGTGGGATACAAGTTCCTGGCTGGGGCGCCCGCCGATGCGTAGCCTGTGGCTGAAACTGTTGCTCGCCTTTGCCCTCATCATTCTGCTGGGCGCCGCCGTCAATGCGCTGTTGGTAAGTCGCGCCACCAGCGGCCAGTTCAGCCGCTTTGTGATCGCCAGCAGCCAAGGATGGACCCAGCAGATGGCGCCCGTGTTGGCGGACCACTATGCGCGCACCGGCAGTTGGACTGGGGTGGAACCCTATTTGCGCAGCCCCTGGCTGGGCATGATGGGCATGGCACAAGCGGAACCCAGTCGCCAGGGCCAGAATGGGGGCCAGCCCGGCACGCAAAGTGGAATGTTGGGCGCGGATATGATAGTCGTGACGCAGACCGCACCCAGTGGTCAGGGCCAGAATTGGAGCCAGCCTGGCATGTACGACGGGATGATGGGTTCGGACATGATGGGTTGGGAAATGACGGATCGCGACATGACGGAACGCGACATGATGGGTATGACGCAGCCCGCACCCACTGGTCAGGGCCAGAATTGGAGCGACCCCGGCATGTACGACGGGATGATGGGTTGGGACATGACGGATCGCGACATGATGGGTTCGGACATGATGGTCTCAGACATGTGGCGCGGGTTGGGGCTGCGTCTGCTGCTGGCTGACAGCCAAGGCACCGTGGTCGCCGACACGGCGGCAGAACTGACGGGCACCGTCCTGACCCCCGCCGAACTGGCCGGCGGTACGCCGATTGCGGTCGCTGGCAAGCCGGTCGGCGTGCTCATTCCTGTCGCAGCTATCGTCGACAACGCGTCCCCGGCGGCCGAGTACCTGGTCGAGGTCAATCGTGCGACCTGGCTTTCCAGCCTGGTCGCCGCCGGACTGGCTTTGTTATTGGGCGTGTTCCTGTTCCGGCAGATTGTGGCGCCCGTGCGGGCAGTGACGACCGCCGCCCAGGCCATCGCCGCCGGCGACCTGGAGCAACGGGTGCCGGTTACCTCAAAGGACGAGATCGGGCAATTGGCTGTGACCTTCAACCAGATGGCCGATGCACTCGCCAGTGACCAGCGGCTGCGCCGAATCATGATGGCGGACATTGCTCATGAGCTGCGTACCCCGCTCAGTGTCATCCAGGCCAATCTGGAGGCAATGCTGGACGGGGTACTGCCGGCCGACACCCAGGAGATTGCGCTCTTGCACGATGAGACCCTCCTCCTGGCGCGGCTGGTGGCCGACCTGCGCCTGCTGTCCCTGGCAGAGGCTGGCCAACTCAAGCTGGAACGCGCACCAACGGCTCTGCGCGACCTGATTTCCCGGTCTGTGGATTACTTGCGCGTGCAGGCTGACGCCAACCAGGTAGGCCTGACGGTTGACCTCCCGCCGGACCTGCCCCTGGTCGACCTCGATAGCACCCGCATGGAGCAGGTGCTCAGCAACCTGTTGGGTAACGCCTTGCGCTATACCCCAGCCGGTGGGCGCATCACCGTAAGGGCCGGGATGCGACTGCAACCGGCAGCAGGGCCGTCCTCAGCCGTGGTCGTGGAAGTAGCTGACACAGGCAAGGGCATCGACGCCGCGGACTTGCCTTATGTCTTCGACCGCTTCTACCGCGCCGACAAATCCCGCAACCGGGCCAGTGGCGGTTCCGGCATTGGCCTTGCCCTGGTCAAGCAACTGGTGGAAGCCCACGGCGGGCGGGTCTGGGTGGAGAGCTCGCCTGGGACTGGCGCCACCTTTGCTTTTGCACTTCCTCTCTCACGGGCAGCTACGCTGGAACACCGAAAGGCCGCTGGATAGAGCGAATAGCGGTGCCGGAAATTTTCTGGTCACATTTCGTCCTTTTCCCGGCCTGAGTGCCTGCTATTCATCAACCGTCCATTGCGCTAAAGCAGCGCACTGTACAGAGATACAATGATGCTCTGCATACGAGCAGAAGACGCAACAATCGCCTGGCAGCGGACGGAGAAGGGCGCCACAACTGGCGCACCGATGAAAGACCACTCAGGTGTCCGGTGGGATGTCAAGCAGCTCACCAAAGCCGCAATGCGGGCAGGTAAGCAGCGTTCGGGTGACCAGTTCACTCATGGTGCGTCTTTGTGCTCCAGGATGTCGTTCACCCACGACAGCGCCGCCATCGCCGCAGGAAAACCCACCGTGGGGATTGCCAGCAGCACCACCTGACGAACGGCCTCAGCGCTGTGGCCGGCGGCCAGGCACTTGCGCGTGTGCGCGTGGACCGCGCCCTCTGCGCCCACGCCGATGGCAAGCGCCAGCTTGACCAGCGAGCGTGTGCCTTCGTCCAGCGGGCCTTGCGCGTGCACGGTTGCACCCAGTTGTTCATAGGCGGCGTAGACTTCCGGATAGGTCGCCTGAAATGCGATATAGCTGGCGGGCGCCTGGTAGCTCATATCATGTCTCCTAAATCATAATAATCGTTCTCAACACGATGACCAATCAAATCCGCTTCTGCAGTGCGCGCCGCCCGCGCCAGCAGATCTGCCATCAGCCCCGCGTCATCGCGCAGTGCGGTGACCACGCCCGCGCCGTGACGGCAGACATGGCAGCGCGGCGCCGGATCGCCGGCGTGCCTTGCGGTGAGGGCGCCGCAGCCAGCGCAAGGAACCAGCTCACCCATCACCAGCGGTGTGACTTCGTCGGTCAGGATCGTGGCCAGGCTCACCGTGTCACTCAGGCGTACAGCGTCTTCTGGGCAGGCGACGACGCAAACGGTGCAATTGATGCATACCGCCGGCTGAAATGAAAGCGCAAAGCGATCATCAGACTGGGTGAAATGAAGCGCGTCTGTCGGGCAAAAGCGCGCGCAGAGGCCGCAGCCCGAACAAAGCGCCGCATCGACCTGCACCGCGCCGAAGGGTGTGTGCGCCGTGGCAAGTTCGCCGGTGTCCGTAGCGCGCAATGCCGCCAGCACCGTTAGCAGGCGGCGCCGGCTGGCTGGCGTCTGCTGCGGCAATCGCGCCGACACGAGCGCGCCGCGCTGGAGCAGATCGTCGATGACCGGCTCCTCCTGCCCGGCCACCTGCTGTGGCCGCAAGCGTGTTAGCAAGGCGCGGCGGCTGATGGCTGGTTGGGCGCCGTCGTAGAGCGGCACACGGCGCATCCGGGCGTCGGCGGTGGGCGGACGTTCGCTGTGCAGCAGGAGGGTGGGCGACAATCCGCTACGCTGCAACAAGGTTCGCACCGAATCCACCTTGCGTGCCAGCGTCACCTGCGCTGCGCCGATGGGACAGGCAGCACAGGGGCTGTCATCGAGCCAGAGTGGGCGACGTCCCCCTGCGCTAAGTTCGAGCAAATCTGCGACAGAAAGTGCAGCCAGGCAGCGGCGATGCTGCACGACAGCGCTCACGGCGGCGGCGGTCATGTCCGGCGTCGGGTGAGCGGAGCAGACGAGTGCGGTCGGCGCAATCGGCAAGTTGGCGACGGTGGCGCGCAGCGCCTTTTCGTAATCGGTGACAGCAACGAAACTGTCAGTCGGGCAGATGGTTGTGCAGACGCCACAGCGCACACACACATCGTCGCTCAGGTGCGGCGTCACGCCGAAGAGCGCAATCGCCTGAACCGGGCAGCCTTCGACACAGCGTGTACACTGCGCGCCAGCGTGGCGGCGGTTGAGGCAGCGGCCAAGGTAAAGGGTAGGGCTGTCGCCGGCAAAGAGCAATTCCATCAGCGGAGCGCATGCAGCGCAAACTGTGTCAGCGGCATGACGTAATCGGCGGCATCCTCACACAGATGGTAATAGCCGCCATGCGCACAGTGGCGGCAGAGCGTAAGTTCACCCTGAAGAACTTCGCGTTCATTGAGGATTTCTTCACCGCAGTGGTCACAGATCGCCCGGTGGCCGGCGCGGCTGACAATCGCCGCGACCGGCGTGGTCAGCACCACGGGCTGCCACACGAACAGGTCAGCGGGCGCCATGCGCTGGTAGCCCAGCAACATCGCCTCCCAGCGGTTGCCCGCCTCTGGCGCGTACCCGCTGGCAGTCTCACGCGCCCCAGAACCAGGTACAACGCGGATCGCCATGTCCCGTGCCGTGTCCACAAAGGTGGCGGCGACTTTGCCATAATCCTCGACACGCATGGTGCGCCGACCGACCCAGCAGTTCGTGGCGATGGATAACCCCGATGTGAAGCAGCCATCTGTCTCGACGATGGTGAGTAGTCGTTTGTCGCTCTGCGGCAGGTCGAGGTCGAGCAATCTGGCCGCGAGTAGCCCCATCTGCGCGCCCAGCACCTGGCGTGGGCAAAGGTGACGGTGCAACGCGGACGATTCGGCGAGGACTTCCGCAAGGGTCTTCATAACGCCCATTCTACTGGTTACTGTCCACTTCGCTCAAATAGGCCAAAATCGCCTCGATCTCGCTGTCGGACAAGCGGAAGTCCGGCATGGCGGTGTCGCCTTTGATCGCACGCGGGTCGCGCAGCCAAAGGCGCAGCGTCACCTGCACCGGGTCGTTGCTGCGCCGCGTGATCCCGTCCAGATTGGGCGCCTTGAGCGCGCCCTCACCGGCGATCTTGTGGCAGCTCTGGCACTCATATTTCTCGACAAGTTGCGCGCCGACAGCCGCCGTCGGTTCAACCGCCTTGGTCATGTTCAACCAGAAGCGCGGCGGCGAAAGCAGAAACCAGACAACAGCTAGAACGCCGACGATTACGATAAATGCGGCAATGCGTTTGGGAGACATGGGCAATGGTCGTTGGTCAAACAATTCCGGCGGTATAGAAACCGCCGACTACGGAAAAGGGGCGAAAGGCAATGCAACTCGCCCTTCGCCCCTCACAACTCCTCTACACCTTCACCAACTTCACCCGCGTGTCATAGAACACCGCCGACCCGCCCACCAGGTCACGCAGGGTGGTATTGGGGTTGTGCGTGTCGGTGCGCATGGCGGCGTTGGCATGGATGCCGGTCTGGCGCCGCGGGTCGCCCGGCACCACCTCGCCGTCGATGGTCACGTCGTTGGCGCCGTAGGCCCAGTGGCCGTAGCCCAGGTTGAAGCCCACCA
>JAPKMV010000789.1 GCA_026645635.1 Caldilineaceae bacterium | reverse complement strand
TGTGGTTGCCTGGGAAGTTGGGATTGCCCTGGCCCAGGTCTTCCGGTCGTCCGGGGGTGTTGGGATCCAGCGAGATGGCGAGGAACATGTTTGTGTAGGAGAAGGGCCGCGCCCATTCGATCATGATGCGGCCATTCAGCGCCCGCACGTTGATCTTGCCCAACGGCGCCACTTTGTCATCTTTGGGATCCAGCGGGTTGCGCGGCGTGGGCTGGCTGCGCACCTCGGAACCATCATTCTCGCCGCCGTTGTCGGTGTCGGCGCGGCAGGGCAGGGTGCCGTGCTGCAGTTCTTCGCCGTTGGTCAGCCCATCGCGATCCGGATCGGCCCTGCGGTCGTCCTCGCCGACGATCAGTTTGCAGCGCTTTTCCCAATCGTCGGGCATGCAGTCGTTGTCCGTGTCGTTGGGGCCGCCGCAGGTCTGCCCCCCTGCCGGGTTTAGCTTCGGCCCGTCGATCCAGAAGCCGCCGTTCCACTCGCGCACCAATAGATTGGCCGGGTTGGCCGGATCTTTGAAACTGGCCAGGATGCGCACGCTGTAGCCGCCGCCATAGGCCGTGGCGCCGAAGAGCGCGCCGTAGATGCCGTCGCCGGCCGCCCCGTCGTTCTGCGTGCCATCATCTTTGAGGACCATGAGGTTCGTCCCCGCTGGGCTGTCCACGAAGGCAACCATCAACTGCGCCGGCACGGCGCCGTTCTTGTCCAGCAGCGCGCCGATGATGGTGACTACGTCGCCCGCCACCCCCTGACCGGCGTTCAGCCCGAGCAGCCGGCCTTCCAACTGGATCGTGGACTGCACCGAGAGGTTCATGAAGAACGCGTACGGCGCGCCGGTGGCGGCAGCGATGGCCTGGATGCCGTCGGCCACCGGCAGGGCGCCGCCAGCCAGCAGCGCGTCAGCCTGGGTATCTGCACTGCCGGCGTCCTGCTTTGGAATGCAGTTTACCGGGAAGTACTGCGTGCGGAAGCTCCACTGACCCTCCACCGGGTTGGTCACGATCAACACGTCGTCGAAGCGGTTGTTGCGGATCTCCCAGTCGGCCGGCGTCGCACCACTGCGCGGGCTGATGGGGATCCAGCGCTTCAGCGGATCCTCGCCGGGCATTAACACCTCGACTTTGCGAATGTCGCTGACGGTGCAGAACTCGTCATCGGGCTGCTTGCCTGCCACCACCAGGCGCAGTTGGTTCACGCTGCTGTCAATGTTGGCGTTGGTCGTGCGCCAGGTCTGCGCGGGCACGTCCCTGTAGGGCAGATGGATGATGCGGGCTGCGCCCTGCGCCTCGGTGTCCAGATAATCATAGACATCGGCGAGACCCAATTGGCCGGGCAGGAAGGGCGCGGCCAGCGCTTCGGCCACCTCGGCAGGCGCATCCAGAGCCGCGAGGGTTGCCGCTATGTCTGCACCCGTGGCGGCGCGCATCCCGGCGCCAGTCGCGCTCGTGGCCACCGGACGATAGACGCCGCCCGTGTCGGCGGCAATCTGGGCCAGCAGGTTGCCTGGCGCTTCCGGTCCGAGACCGATGGTGTTGACCACCACGCCAGATGCAATCAAGTCGGCCTTGATGTCGGCGTAGAGTGGATTCACATTCTCGCGGCCATCGCTGAGCAGGAAGATGTGCTTGGGATTCAGGTTGCTGGGGAGCGCCAGCAGCGCGTCCTTGGCGGCTTCGATGCCGCCGCCCACCGGCGTCCACGCGCGCGCCGTGATGTTGTTGACCTGGGTCCGCGCATTGGCGATCACGGCAACCAGGTTCGCAGGTGTCAGGTCGGTGCGCGGCAGCCGCGTGATCACATCCAAGGGGCAGTTGCCATCGCCCCCGCCATCGGGCGGCAGCCCACAGCCCGCAGGATTGTCCACCGCCGACCAGTCTTGCACGAGGATGCGGTCGCCCGCGCGCAGCAGGTCGGCGATGACCTGCCCCGCTTTCTTGGCGTTGGTCAGGCGCGTGCCTTCGCCGATGGTGTCCTCGACGTTCATCGAACCGCTGGCATCGAAGCTCAGCGCAATGTCGCTGTTGCCCGGCGCGACATAGAGGAGCGCGTTCGTCTCCTGCGCAGAGATGCTGCCATCGAGCGTGATGCGGAAGTTGACAAAGGTGGTGCCCGCCGGCTTGACCGGCGGCAGCAGGATTGCCCAGTATTCGTCACCGACTTCCTGGAAGCTGCCCGGCACCACCGTGATCGGGTCGCCGGCAGCGTCGAAGGTGAACGAAGATTCGAGGAGACCGCGCACGCTGCTGGCGCCGTCGGTCACGGTCCAGCGGGCCAGGAAGGAGATGGGGCTGGCGGGTTCGCCCACCAGGGCAAACTTCACCTGGCGCGGCTCCAGGATGGTGATCGCCGGTGTGACGCAGGTGAAACTCACGTCGAAGCTGTAGTTGGCGTTGAAGCTGTTGACCCCGGCCACCAGCCGGTTGAACGCACCGGCGCCGGCGAAGGTGCGGATGTAGTCTTCGCCGATCTTGGCGGAGCGCAGCACCTTGGTTGGCGAGGAGGTCTTGGCTGCCAGGAAGTTGATGCCCAGTTGGGCGCCGGGTGCGCCGT
>JAPKMV010000788.1 GCA_026645635.1 Caldilineaceae bacterium | reverse complement strand
TGTTGAGCTTCATGCCGTGGGTCAGGTGGCCGCCGTGGTCGAGCTTGAGGCCGAGCACCGGGTCGCCGGGGTTGAGCAGGGCCAGGTAGACCGCCTCGTTGGCCTGCGCGCCGGAATGGGGCTGCACGTTAGCGTGGTCGGCGCCGAAAATCTGCTTGGCGCGGGCGATGGCGATCTCTTCGGCCACGTCCACATACTGGCAGCCGCCGTAATAGCGCTTGTTGGGGTAGCCTTCGGCGTACTTGTTGGTGAGGACGCTGCCCAGGGCCGCCAGCACGGGCGCCGACACGTAATTCTCGCTGGCGATCAGCTCGACGCCGTTGGCCTGGCGCCGGCGCTCCAACTCGATAGCCTCGTACATTTCCGGGTCGCTCGCCGCCAACAACTGGCGCGGGTCAGGCATTTCTATCCAGGCCGGTAGAAATGAAGCAACCACCGGGTCTAAGATCGTCTCCATCTATTTGACTCCTTGATTTGAGAGGTGATGATTTCCGCGAACATAGCACGCTTCCCGGCTTTAGTCAATTTATCTGTAAATCTTCCGCGCCCGCGGCGTCTCGCTGTTTGCGGCGAAGTAGCCGTCTGCTATACTGCGTGCGAGCGGAGTGTTACGCTTGTCACCCACTCACCCATTCGCTGTGAGCGTTGCTGCCTGTTCCCTGGAGGCCCGCATGACCCCGTATCGGCTCGGATTTCCTGTCAAGGTGCTCGGCGCGCCGCTGCGGTCCCACGACAGCCGCCGCTGGCAAAACCAGCCGCACCTGAGCGTCAGCCTCGCCTATCTGCGCGATATCTTCACCTATCTGCACAGCCAGCGCATCACCTTCTATCGTATGGCAGGCCAGTTGGCGCCCTATGCGACGCACCCGGACTTGCCATCGTTTCATCGCCAACTCGACGAGTGCGGCGTGGAGTTGGCCGCCACGGGTGATCTGGCGCGGCAGTACGGCCTGCGCCTCACGCTTCACCCCGCCCACTATGTCCAGTTGAGCAGCCCTTATCCCGCTCAGGTGGCGCGTGCGGCAGAGGAACTGCGCCTGGCCGCGGACCTGCTTGACGCGATGGGGTTGGACGAGGACGCCGTGATCGTCACCCATGTGGGCGGCGTGTACGAGGATGCCGCCGCTGGGCGTGAACGCTACGTGCTGGCCTGTGCGCGCCTGCCGCGCCATGTGCGCCGCCGCCTGGTGCTCGAACATGACGACCGCCGCTACTCGTTCGAGGATGCCCTCTGGATCCACCGGCGCAGCGGCGTACCGCTGGTGCTCGACGTGCTGCACCTGCGCTGCCTCAACCCGGTGGGGCGTCCGCTGGCCGATGCGCTGCCCGCCGCGCTGGCCACCTGGCCGCCGGCGCGACGGCCCAAGATCCACGTGAGCAGCCCGCGCACGGCGCTGCGCCTGCTGCACCTGACCGATGGTGCGCATCCTGCGCCGCCCCTGCCCAACCAGCACAGCGACTTCCTCGACCCCTTCGCCTGCATCGACCTGCTGCGTCTGGCGCGCGACCTGCGTCTGCGCCCCTTCGACATCATGCTCGAGGCCAAGGCCAAAGACCTGGCCCTGCTGCGCCTGCGCGAGCAGATCGCCCATTTCGCGCCGGACTTGATGGGGATCGTCGCGTAGGGGAGATTGGAATAGACCGCGGATTTGACGGATTTGGCGGATTCACGCGGATAAAAACTGCAAAAAAATCCGCGCATATCCGCCACATCCGCCAAATCCGCGGTCTATCCAACCACCGCCTCGCACTCGATCTCCACCAGGTACTCCGGGCCGACGAGACGCGCTTCCACCAGCGTGTTGACGGGGCGGATGGCGCCGAAGCGTTCGCCGTGGACGCGGGCGACCGGCTCCCAGTGGGCAATGTCGCTGACGTAGACGCGGGTGCGCACGACATCTTCCAGCCGGCCGCCCAGGGAACGGAGGGCGGTCTCGATCTTGTCAAGGATGAAGCGCGCCTGCGCAGCCGGATCGCCGGCGCCGACCAGCCCATCGGGGCCGGTGGCGGTGGTGCCGGCCACCAGGATGCGGTCGCCGACGCGCACGGCGCGGCTGTAGCCGGCCAGGGCTTCCCAGGCGGTGCCGCTGCTGTAGGTTTGGCGTGTCATGGGTGATGGTTTGTTCCTTTCTTGGGTGAAATGCGAAATGCAAATTGTGAATTGTGAATGGTGAATGGTGAAGTGTGAAGTGATGCGACGCGCAGGTGTTTCACCCCCTCACCCTCTCACCCTGTTGTCTCGACCCGCGCCGCGGCCTGGCGTGCGACGAAGAGTAGCCAGAGCAGCGTCACAGCGATGCTGGCAAAGCCGGCGGAGGCAAGAATCGCGTTGATACTCCAGCCCAGCGTGTCGGCGGCAAAGCCGGCCCAGAGCGTGCTCAGCGATTGGGTGAGGGTGAGCAGGGCGAACTCGCTGGCAAAGACGCGCCCGCGCACGCCGTCGGGCAGAATCAACTGGAGCAGCACAGTGGAGAAGACCCAGATGGCGCCGGTGCCTAGACCGCGCACGACGGTGGCCGCCAATACCCAGCCGATGGCCGGCGCCAGCGCC
>JAPKMV010000787.1 GCA_026645635.1 Caldilineaceae bacterium | reverse complement strand
GTGGCTGCGCGTCCAGGCCGAGCCGGCCGCGACCGTGGTCGGCGGCCCCATTTTCAGCAACACCACCTGGACGCTGGCGGGCAGCCCCTACCTGGCCACCAGCAGCGTGCAGGTGATGAACGGCGCCACCCTCACCATCGAACCCGGGGTGACAGTGCGCTTTGGCACGGGCCGGGCGCTCTCCGTCAGCGGCGGGTTGGTGGCGCGGGGCATGGCGCAGCAGCCCATCGTCTTCACCTCCAACGCGGCCAGCCCCAAGCCGGGTGACTGGGGCTACATCAAGTTCGAGAGCAACAGCCTGGACGCCGCCTACGACGGCGAAGGCAATTATGTGAGCGGCTCGATCATCCAGCACGCGGTGGTGGAGTACACCGGCAGCGACGGCAGCAACAACGCGGCCATCTACATCACCGGCGCTTCGCCGCTGATCGACGCCAACACGGTGCGCCACGGCACGCAATACGGCATCGTTTTGTTGGAGAGCACCAGCCAGGTGACCAACAACACGATCACCAATCACGATTGGTCTGGTCTTTACGCCAGCAATTCGCCGGTGCTGGTGCGCGGCAACACGATTGCGAACAACTGGAGCGGTATCGAGGTGTCGGGAACAGGTAACTCGTCGGCGATCGTCGAGCAAAATGTGATCCGCAACAACTTCGACCGTGGAGTTTACTGCGCTTCCACGCTGCTGCAACGGAATGCCATCTATCGCAACGGCGGCGACGGCGTGAACGCATCGGGCGGCTGCTCAGTCATGCGCAACATTGTCGCCCACAACCTGGGCACGGGAATCGAGAGCCACTCTTACTACCTCGCAGTGCAGTACAACAAGGTTGCCCACAACAGCAATCAGGGCCGGGTTGGTGGTATCTCCGGTTATGACAACAACTTCGACTACAACAGCATCGTCTTCAACTACTCGGAAACCGGCAGCGTGGCCGCCAACATGAACGGATGTTCCAGCGGCTACGGCAGCTTCACTTACAACACGGTGGTTGGCCAGACCGGCGGCGCCATCGACGTCAACGATAATACGGGCGGTGTCTATTTCGGGAGCTACACCATCGACTGCCCGTTCCACCACAACAACCTCTACGGCAACCAGGGCTACGAAGTCTACAACAACAACGGCCAACCGGACGGAACCCTGGATGCGCAACTCAACTGGTGGGGCACGACCGACGGCGCGGTCATCGGCAACGAGATCTACGACTTCTTCGACAACGCCTCCCTGGCCGTGACCAACTACGGCAACTGGTTGCTGGCGCCGGATACCAGCGCGCCGCCGGCGCCGCCCACGGGTTTGCAGGTGACGGTCAACGGCGGCGCCTTCAACCTGAGTTGGAACGCCAACCAGGAGGCGGACATCGCCGGCTACCGCGTCTACTACGACATCGACGGCGGCTATCCCTACGAAGGAACGGGCGCCACCCAGGGCGCGTCGGGCATCGACGTGGGCAACGTCACCAGCTACAGCCTGAGCGGGCTGCCGTCCAACACCAACATCTACTTCACCGTGCTGGCCTACGACAACAGCGGCGACGAATGGGCGGGCGAAAGCTGGTACGCGCTGGAACAGATCCAGGCCATCGGCGGCGTGCAGAATACGCCGACGCCCACGCCCGTCGGCCCCACGCCGACGCCCGAACCGCCCACCCCCACGCCCACCATCACCCCCATCCCGCTGCAAGTGACGCCCGACAGCCTGACCTTTGTGGCGGAGTATGGCGGGGCAAATCCAGCCGACCAGACCCTCGATATCCTGATCGGTGCAGGCATCGGGTGGGAGGCATGGGAATACAGCGATGGGTGGCTTGCCGGTCAAGTTACCTACGGCACGGGTCCCGGTGCTGTCACCGTCGCCGTCGTGATCGGCGAACTGCCGCCCGGCGACTACTACGGCAGCGTCGACATTTGGGCCGACAGCGGCGAATACGTTTCGGTGCCCGTGCTGCTGCAGATCCTGGAAGGTGAGCCGCCCACACCCACACCCACGGGCACCAGCGAGCCGCCCACACCTACGCACACGCCGACGACCGCACCGGCGACCTATGAACTCCTCTTCGAGAACCTGAGCAAAAGCGGCGTGCGCTCTGCCTTTGTGGTCACCAACACCAGCGGCAGTATTGCACTCCAATCGCATCAGATCTACTTCGCCAATGATTCACTGCTGACCACGTATACCTACAACGTGACGCCAGGTCAGCAGGTGCTCAACAATCTTGCAATAGACAACGCCATACCGCCTGGCTGGGCAGGATATGTCCGCGTCGTGTCAGATCAACCCATCACCGGTACGGTCTTGACCACACCGGCAACGCCGACGCCGACTCCCACCGCCACGACAGAACCGCCGACACCAACCCCCACCGTCCCAACGGCAACGCCCACAGCCACGACGCAGCCCCCCACGCCGACGCCCACAGCGACGACGCAGCCCCCTACGCCGACGCCAACCGCCACCCCCACGACCGCAGTCGAGCTCGACTATCTGCAACTGTTCTCGATCACGCCGGCCGAAGGCATCCAGGGCAGCGCGACCAATGTCACCATCG
>JAPKMV010000786.1 GCA_026645635.1 Caldilineaceae bacterium | reverse complement strand
ACACTTTGACGTGTTCCCCGGCGAACCCGACGACATCACCCGGGCGCTGCTGCGTACCGCCAACCCGGAAGCGCCAGCCAGCCCTGGCCTGCCCAGCCTTGACCTACCCGGCCCCGACGTGCTGGAGCAGGTGGCCGACCTGCTGGCGGAGTTGGCCGTCTAGTCTTCCCGCTGCCTGGCAGCCGGCGAAGGGCTGACGCCCTGCCGCCCTGCCAGGCATATCGCAGTTCCTCTGTCAGTTCTTTCTCTTTCCAGTCTTTCTCTTTCCAACAGTTGATTCGGGCTACGGCCCAAGGAGATTCTCATGCAGAACCTGATAATCGTGTCCGGCATTGCCACCGACGTCGTGGTGGCCGAAGGCAAACTCCGCATGTCGCTCGCGCACACCGGCCCCCAGCCGAGCGACCCGTCGCGGGGCGCGCGCGTCACCGTGTTTGAGGTGGAAGCCAACAACGGCGTCGCCGAGTGGGCCGCCACGCTGCCGCTGGTCAACGGCACGCCGGTGACGGCGTTTTGCTACCGCGCCGAAGAGCAGCAGCTCGTAGTGCCGGACGATGAGGGTGGCCAGAAGGCCATCATGTGGCTGAAGCTGTACGCCAACAACATCATCATCCGCGACCCCGACAGCAAGGAGGTTGTCTCCGGCATGCTCGTGGGCCGCGCCGGGCGGGACGCGGAGATGAAGTTCCTGCCCACCGGGACGCCGTTCTCCAACTTCCCGGTTGCGGTGGACTACGGCGTGTTCAATCCCACCACCCAAAAGTGGGACAACACCACTACCTGGTGCCGGGTCACCGTCTGGGGCAGCCGCCCGGATGCGGCAACCCAGTCCAACGCGCCGCTCAATGCGGCCGACAAGGTGCTCAAGGGCGCGCTGGTGCAGGTCGTCATCGACGATCTCCACGCGTCCACCTGGCCTGCCCAGGACGGCACGCTGCGCCTCAGTGTGGACGTCAGTGCGCGCCAGTTCAGCGTGCTCAAGGCGCCGGCCTCCGCCGAGACCAAGCCGGCCGCACCGCCGCCGATGGCGCACCTGGCCGCCGTGCGCGCCGCCGCAGCAGCCGCCGCCAGCGCCGGCGAAGTCACCACCGCCAAGGCCGGCGTCACGCCGGTCGTGGACGACAGCGAAGCGCCGTTCTAGCCAAGCAGAGGCTGTATCCCCCGGCAGCCCCATTCCATCCATTACTCAGGAAAGGAATCACGCATCATGGCACGCAAAGCCAAACAGACGGCTGCAGCATCAGCCGCGCCAGTCGCACCGATCGCACCGGTCACCATCGCACCGCCCGCAGAAGTCAAAGTCGGCCCGTACCTGATCCGCGACGGCGCCATGCAGTACGGATCATTCGACATGACCCCGTCGTTGACCGCGCTCCAGGAACAGCCCCTCACGGCTGAGCAGTTGGTCGCGCTGGCGCAACGGCTCAAGCCCCTCGCCATCACGCGCCGCCAACTCACCCCGCGCAGCCAGCTTGTGCTCAAGCTGGCGCTGGGCGAAATCCTCACCGCCAACATGGAGCCTGCTTGATGGCGGCCCGCATCTACCAGCCGACGCGGGAAGAACTGGACACCCTCTTCCCCACGTTCGACCCCGCCGACAAACTGGTCATCTCCGCGAAGGCAATGCTGGCCGACGTCAATCTGGCGTTCAACCGGTACACAGAGCGGATGCGGATCTACGATCCGCTGACCGGCAACGTCTGCCTGCTGATCGCAGGCCAGCCCCCCCAGTGCACCTGTTTGCAGTGGCGCGAGCGGCCCTTGACCCTGCCGCCGGGAAAGCGCCACTGCCCCCACACGTTGGCCTGGGATGGCTACGTCACCATCCTGCGCCGGCATTTTGATCAGCAGGCGAAGGCGCAAGCCCCAGCAGCCTACAACGCCCTGGCCATCAATGCAGGAAGCAGTTTCCATGACCTGATGGCCTTCGCCCAGGCGCTCCATCGCAACCCGCCGAAACCGCCTGTGCCGGCTGCGCCGGCCTGGATCGTCGCAGCGCAGCAAACCGCACGTTCACTCACAAAGGAGTCCGCATGAAACTCGTGATTCCCACCAGCACCCTCAAACAGGCGCTGGCCACGGCGCTTCCTTTCCGCGAGCAGCGCTCGCACCTGCCCATCTTACAGAACGTCCAACTGCAGGCCGCACCCGGTGAGCTGCTCATCAGCGCCACGAATCTGAGCGCGGGCATCACGGTGCAGGTCCCGTGCATGACTGAACGGTTCGGCGCCACCACCGTGCAGGCCGACGCCCTCGCCAAGATTGTGGGCATGCTGGAAGGCAAAGAGGTCATCCTCGACGCCGACCCGGCGACAGTCTATTTGGGCATCATCAGCGGCTCGTATCGGGGCAAACTGCTGACCACGTCAGCGGAAGATTTCCCGATCGTGCCCACCACCATCGCCGAGAATGCCTTCGAAGCGCCGGCCAACCTGGTGGCGGCGCTGAACGCTGTCACCAAGACGGCATCCAAAGACGAAAGCCGGCCAACCCTGACCTGCGTCAAATGCATGGTGGGTGACGGCCACCTCGATCTCGCCTCCACCGACGGCTACCGGCTGACCGTCATC
>JAPKMV010000785.1 GCA_026645635.1 Caldilineaceae bacterium | reverse complement strand
CAGGGCTGGCCGGTGCGGCCGCCGCAGCCTCGCTGGGCGAGCAGGGCTACAACGTCGATTGCTATGCCTATCAAGACAGCCCACGCCGCGCCCACTCGGTGGCCGCGCAGGGCGGCATCAACGCGGCCAAGAACTACCGCAACGACGGCGACAGCATCTACCGCCTCTTCTACGACACCGTGAAGGGCGGCGACTTCCGCGCCCGCGAGGCCAATGTCTACCGCCTGGCGCAGGTCTCCAACGCCATCATCGACCAGTGCGTGGCCCAGGGCGTGCCCTTTGCCCGTGAGTACGGCGGCATGTTGGACAACCGCTCCTTCGGCGGCGCGCAGGTCTCGCGCACCTTCTACGCCCGCGGGCAGACCGGCCAGCAGCTCCTGCTTGGCGCCTACCAGGCGCTGGCACGACAGATCGCGGCCAAGACGGTCACCATGTACAACCGCACCGAGATGATGGACGTGATTGTCGTCAACGGGCGGGCGCGGGGCATCGTCGTGCGTGACATGCGCACCGGCAAGATCGAGGCGCGCATGGCCGACGTGGTGGTGCTGGCCACGGGCGGCTACAGCAACGTCTTCTACTTGTCCACCAACGCCAAGGGCTGCAACACGACAGCCATCTGGCGGGCGTACAAGCGGGGCGCGTATTTCGCCAACCCCTGCTTCACGCAGATTCACCCGACCTGCATCCCGCCGGTGGGCGAGCATCAGTCCAAGCTGACGCTGATGAGCGAGTCGCTGCGCAACGACGGGCGCATCTGGGTGCCGCGCACGCCGGGCGAAAACCGGCCGGCGGATCAGATTCCTGAAAATGAGCGCTACTACTACCTGGAAGAGATGTACCCGAGCTTTGGCAACCTGGCGCCCCGCGACATCTCCTCGCGGGCAGCCAAACGCCAGGTCGATAACGGCCTGGGTGTCGGCCCGCTCCGCAACGGCGTCTACCTGGACTTCGCCGACTCGATCAAGCGGTTGGGCGAAAAGGTGATCCGCGAACGCTACGGCAACCTCTTCGACATGTACGAGAACATCACCGGCGAGAATGCGTACAAGACGCCCATGCGCATCTACCCCGCGCCCCACTACACGATGGGCGGCCTGTGGGTGGACTACTACCTGGAGAGCACGATCCCCGGCCTGTTCGTGGCCGGCGAGGCGAACTTCTCCGACCACGGCGCCAACCGCCTGGGCGCGAGCGCGCTCATGCAGGGGCTGGCCGATGGCTACTTTGTGATTCCCTCCACCGTGCCCAACTACCTGGCCACCAGCAAGGCTGACAAGGTCACGGCCGAGCACGATGCAGTGAAAGAGGCGGTGGAGAACGTCACCCAGATCACCAACCGGCTGCTCAACGCCAAGGGGCGGAAGAGCGTGGATCATTACCACCGCGAGTTGGGCAAGATCATGTGGGACTACTGCGGCATGGGGCGCACTGCCGAGGGCTTGCAGAAGGCGCTGACGCTGATCCCGGAACTGCGCGAGGAGTTCTGGCAGAATGTGCGGGTGCTGGGCAGCGGCGACGAGACGAACCAGGAACTGGAAAAGGCGGGGCGCCTGGCCGACTTCTTCGAGCTGGGCGAGCTGATGTGCATCGACGCACTGCAGCGCAACGAGTCCTGCGGCGGTCACTTCCGCGAGGAGTTCCAGACCGAAGAGGGCGAGGCGCTGCGCAACGACGACGAATACGCCTATGTTTCCGCCTGGCAGTACACGGGCGACGGCGCCGCGCCGCTCATGCACAAAGAGCCGCTGAAGTTCGAGTATGTGAAGCTGGCCACGCGCAGCTACAAGTAAGCGAGGAACAGAAATATCATGCGACTGACACTCAAGATCTGGCGGCAGCCCAACGCCGCGACGCCCGGCAAACTGGTGGACTATCGGCTCGACGACGTAAGCGAGGACAGCTCGTTTCTGGAGATGCTCGACCTGCTCAACCAGCACCTGATCGACCGCAATGAAGAGCCGGTGACCTTCGACCATGACTGCCGCGAGGGCATCTGCGGCATGTGCGGCCTGGTGATCAACGGCATCGCCCACGGCCCGAAGAAGGCGATCACCACCTGCCAACTCCACATGCGCGAGTTCAAGGACGGCGACACCATCGTCGTGGAGCCGTGGCGCTCGCGGGCCTTCCCTGTGATCAAGGACCTGATGGTGGATCGGGGCGCGTTCGACCGCATCATCGAGGCGGGCGGCTACATTTCCGTCAACACCGGCGCCGCGCCCGATGCCAACGCCATTCCCGTGCCCAAGGTCAAGGCTGACCGGGCCATGGACGCGGCGGCCTGCATCGGCTGCGGCGCCTGCGTGGCCGCGTGCCCGAACTCTTCGGCCATGCTCTTTACCTCGGCTAAGCTGGCGCATCTTAACTCGTTGCCCCAGGGTCAGGCTGAACGCTACGACCGCGCCGTGCTGATGGTCGACCAGATGGACAAAGAAGGCTTCGGCGGCTGCACCAACTACGGCGAGTGCGAGGCGGTCTGCCCCAAGGAGATCAGCCTGGACTTCATCGCCATGATGAACCGGGATCTACTCAAGGCCAATGTGACGGGCGCGGGCCGGCGCTAAAGTCAGGGA
>JAPKMV010000784.1 GCA_026645635.1 Caldilineaceae bacterium | reverse complement strand
GGGGTGGGAAACTCCGTCGGTGTTGGCGTGATGGTCGGCGTCGGCGTATGCGTCGGGGTGACGGTCGGCGTCGCTGTCCCCGTGGCCGTGGGCGTGTGGGTCGGTGTGAAGGTTGCTGTGCCGGTGGCCGTGGCCGTCGCGGTCGCAGTGGGTGTTTGGGTGACCGTCGGTGTGGCGGAGCCGGTCGCCGTCGCTGTAGCGGTGGCCGTGGCTGTCGGCGTGTTCGTAGCCGTGGACGTCGCGGTCGGCGTCGGCGTGCTCGTCGGTGTGGGCGTCACGGTGGGTGTGGCTGTGGGCGTGCTCACCGTGGCGTGTTCAAACGCGCCGATGTCACAGGCCGCGCTGCCGTTGCCATCCCCGTCCAGAGGGCGCACTGTCCCCAGTTGATCCGTCGCCGCGCACGCTGCACCGCCGCTGCCCGGCGCGGCCGGGTTCCCCGAGTCGATGGCCGGGCTGTTGGTGAGCAAGGGCCGGACCCAGGTTGCCCCGATCGCCGCTGCACTGCCCAGGATCGGGTCGAGGGGCAAGGCAACCGTGCCGGTCAGGTCGCCGGTGGCATCGACCCAGTTGCAGCCATCCGCCGCGCCGATCAGGTTGTAGCCGTTCGAGGTGATGGCGCCGACCTCGGCTGCGCAATCCGGGGCGCCGGTGGAGGCGTCCACGTTGGCTGCGACCAGACTGTTCTGCACAGCTACGGAGCCGCCGCTGGTCTGGTAGAAGCCGCCGCCGTTATCGGTGACGCTGTCGCCGTCGTTGTCGCTGTCCGCGGTGTTGTCGGCAATGGTGACGTTGTTGAGGCTGACGGCGCCACCCTCGGTGTAGAGGCCGCCGCCGTTGCCGGTGGCCTGGTTGCCAGAAATGGTGCTGTTGACGATGGCAAGCTGAGCAGCGTTGATGATGCCACCGCCGTTGCCGCTGCTGGCCGAGTTGCTGAAGACGGCGCTATTGGTCAGGGTGAGAGCGCCCGATCCGTAGATTCCGCTGCTGACACCGCCACCATTCTGGGCGCTGTTCAGGTAGATAGAAACGTTCTCCACCTCGGCCACGGCCTCAAACCCATTGTAGAGTCCGCCGCCTTCAGCCCTGCCATGCCCTGGGATCACCGTATTGCTGACAATTTGCGTCTGGTGCAAGAAAGCGACGCCCAGGTTGGCGATGCCGCCGCCATAGAGCGAATAATCGGCAGAGGCATAAGCGACGATATTTTGATCGACCAGACTGTTGGTCAAGGTCAACACGCCGTGATTGCGGATGCCGCCGCCGCTATCCGTTGACCTGTTGGCAGACACAGCCAGATCGTCCGCGTTCAGATGCACGCCAGCCGCCACGAAGAGGCCACCGCCGCCGTTGTAATCGGCATCGGCATTGCCGCCGGTCAGGGTGAGTCCGCTGATGGCAACAGTGCCGCTGTTGACGTACAACACCCGCACCGCATCGTCACCGCTGACCGTGATCACATCGCGGCCGGGGCCGACCAGATAGAGATCGCCGTCGATGGCGGGCAGGCTGCCCAGGGCGCCGCTGAGGGTGATCGTCCCGGTCAGGGCGGGTGCAAAGGTGATGGTGTTGACCCCGGGCACGCTGTTGGCCGCGTCGATGGCTTCGCGCAGGGTGCAGTCAGCCCCGGTGCAGAAGCCGTCGTCGTGATCGTCCAGGGTGGTGACAACCAGTTGCCCGCCGATCAGGGGCGTGGGCGTGGGTGTGGCCGTGGGTGTGTTGGTGGGCGTCGGCGTGTATGTGAACGTATGGGTCGCCGTGGCCGTGTTGGTGGCCGTGGGTGTATTGGAAGGCGTATAGGTCGCGGTGGCGGTATCCGTAGCGGTCGGTGTGAAGGTCGGCGTATGGGTGGCCGTGGGTGTGGGTGTAGGGGTGAACGTAGGCGTCGGCGTAAAGGTCGGCGTATGGGTGGGCGTCGGCGTATTGGTGGGTGTAGGGGTTGGCGTGGGGGTGAAGGTGGGCGTCGGCGTCGGCGTCATGGTCAGATAGACCAGGGCCGCATCGGCAAAGGTGATGGCAAAGCCACAGGCGAAACTCTCCGGGCTGGAGCCTGGGGCCATATCTGCGCGGAACACGCCGTTGCGGAATTCTGTCCAATAGACTTTGCCCCCAGCCACATCCAGGGTCAGCCCCGCGGGCCGTTCGCCGGCAGTGGCGATGGTCTCGATGTTCTGGCCGCGGATATCGGCCCGCTTGATGTGATTGGTCGAATATTGCGACCAGTAAATCATGTCATTGGTGCGGTCCAGAGCCAGACCAAAGACCCGGTCGCCGATGCCGGTGATCACATCCTGGGGGTTGCTCCCGTCCAGGTTAGCCCGTCTGATCACGCCATAATTGCCATAATAGAGGTTGTTGCGTTCGTGGTCGACGGCCAGTGCACCCCAATCGTCCAGATAGGCGGCAATCTCTACAATGTTGCTGCCGTCCAGATCTGCCGCACGGATCACGCCGGTGGCGAACCCGCTGCCGGCCAGCCCGCCGCGCCAGTACATGCGCCGGGCGACGGGGTCAAGCGCAAAGCCGTTCAGATCGCGCAGGCCGGTGCTGAGCACCTGCGTGACGCCCGTGCCATCCAGATTCGCCCG
>JAPKMV010000783.1 GCA_026645635.1 Caldilineaceae bacterium | reverse complement strand
AGCGGCAAATGCAAGAGATTGGGAGATTGGGGGATTGGAGATTGGGGCAGGGCAAGGCTGGTCCGGCGTTGATTGACTTGGGCGCGGGGACGGGGATCCTGGCAATTGCGGCAGCGAAACTGGGCGCCGCGCCGGTGCTGGCGGTGGATATCGACCCGGAAGCGGTGCGGGTGGCGCGGGCGAATGTTGCGCTGAATCAGGTGACAGACCAGGTGCGCGTCGAGCAGGGATCGCTGGCGGAGGTGCTGGCTGGCCGCTACGGCCTGGCGCAGGCGCCGCTGGTTGTGGCGAACATTCTGAATCATGTGCTGGTGGATTTCTTCGCCCAGGGACTGGCGGAGACGGTGGCGCCCGGCGGGCTGCTGATCCTGTCGGGCATTCTGCGCACGCAAGGGCCGGAACTGCGGGCGCGGCTGGGCTGGCATGGGCTGACGCTGGTGGCGGAGGAAAAGCGGGACGATTGGCTGTGCTTGATTACCCGGCGGGGGATCGGTTGACAGGCAAGCCCGATGTCCTTCGACGACCTTGAGCTATATTAGTCTTTATCGGCGATAAGGAATCTCACGCCAAGACGCAAAGACGCCAGGAGAAAAACGCTTTGCGGCTTTGCTTCTTTGCGTGCCAAAAAGCTATTGCCGATAAAGTCTATTCAGTGCCAGAAATCGATGGGGACGTCTTCCGCTGGTTACAAGAAGCATGGGAGCAAGCTGAATCATGGAACCTCGTATTAGTATCATCACCCTGGGCGTCGGCGACCTGGCGCGGGCGCGGCAGTTTTACGTCGAGGGGCTTGGCCTGCCCGTGGGGCCAGGCAGCAGCGAAGAGATCGTCTTTCTGCCGCTGACCGGCGTCACCCTGGCGCTCTACCCGCGGGAGGCGCTGGCCGAGGACGCCACCGTGTCCGCGCACGGGAGCGGTTTCCGCAGCTTCACCCTCGCCCACAACTTGCGCTCGCCTGCGGAGGTCGATGCGTTCATGGCCCATGCCCTGGCCGCCGGCGCGACCCTGGTCAAGCCGGCGCAGGAGGTCTTCTGGGGCGGCTACAGCGGGTACTTCGCCGATCCCGACGGCTTTCTATGGGAAGTCGCCTACAACCCATTCTTCGCTCTGCCCTAGACGCCGGACGTTTCTCGGACGGCCGTTCAGCCATACTGTAGCCAGACCAGGGCAAATCGATGCCCCGGCAGCGGCAGGATGAATGAGCAACGGGGAGAAGACGTCATGCGACTTAATTGGATTGGGTTTATCAGGTTGGCGCTGGTGCTGGCGGTGACGCTGGCAGCGGCGCCAGGCATCGCATCCGCCCAAGATGCACCGCCCGCGCAGCCTGTGCTCCCTGAAACAGCCCAGACCATCGAACCCACGACAATCGACGCAGGCGACGCAGCGCTGACGACAACCTTCACTTATCAAGGTGCGCTGAGCAACGGCGGCCAGCCCGCCACCGGCGCCTACGACTTCCGCTTCCGCCTCTTCGACGCCGCCAACAACGGCGCGCAAGTTGGGGCCAATGTAGATGTGGACGATGTCACCGTAACCGACGGCATCTTCACCGTGCAATTGAGCTTCGGCGATGTCTTCAACAACACCGCACTCTTCCTGGAGATCGGCGTCCGCCCCGGCGCCGAGAACGGCAACTACACCACGCTCGCGCCGCGCCAACGGTTGACCGCCGCTCCCTACGCCAGCTATGCGCGGCGCGCACCCTGGAGCGGACTCACCGGCGTGCCTGCCGGTTTCAGCGACGGGATCGACAACGACACGCAGTACGGCGCGGGCAATGGGCTGGTCGTCACCAACAATATCTTTGCCGTCAACACAGCGCTGATCCAGCAGCGGGTCGCCAGCGCATGCACGGCCGGGAGCAGCATCCGCGCCATCAACCAGGACGGCACGGTGGTCTGTGAAGTGGACGACACAGCCAGCGGCGGCGCCTGGTCGCTGGCGGGCAACGCCGGCGTCAACCCGGCCACGCAGTTTCTGGGCACAACCGATAATGTGGCCCTGAACCTGCGCGTCAATAACTTGCGCGCCTTGCGCATTGAACCTGCCTTTTCCGGGCCGGATTCGCCGGCCACGCCCAACATCATCGGCGGCCACCCCAGCAACAGCGCCCAGGCGGGCATTTTCGGGGCCTTCATCGGCGGCGGCGGCGCCAACGGCTCGGCCAATCAGGTGCTCGAAAGCTATGGCACGGTCGGCGGTGGCGTGAAGAACCGCGCCGGCAACACCGCCACCATTGCCGGCGGGTTCGACAACCAGGCGAGTGGTTCGACATCGACCATTGCGGGCGGGCGGGCCAACCAGGCCACCAACCAGTATGCCACCATCGGCGGCGGCGTGAGCAACCAGGCGGGCGGCAGCTACGCTGTGGTCGGCGGCGGCCAGCTCAACATCGCCAGTGGCAACGCAGCGACCATTGCCGGCGGCTATCTTGGCACAGCCACCAACGACTACGCCACCGTCGGCGGCGGCTCCGGCAACGACGCCACCGGCGACCGTTCCACCATTGCCGGCGGCAGCAGCAATGAAGCCAACGCCAACGTGGCAACCGTGGGCGGCGGCAACGGCAATCTGGCCAGCGC
>JAPKMV010000782.1 GCA_026645635.1 Caldilineaceae bacterium | reverse complement strand
TCGCACATTGGCTTTGCGCCTTGGCGTCTTGCTCCCTTACGCCCGTCAAGCTCTTTCAACGAAATCTCACGCCAAGACGCAAGGGCGCAAAGAGCGCACATTGTCTTTGCGCCTTGGCGTCTTGGCGTGAGTCAATCGGTGCAGTCCCGGTGATTACCAATCGCCCTTGAGCACGCGGCGCAGGTCGCGCTCCGACTCGCGTTTGGCAATGGAGTCGCGCTTGTCGTGGAGCTGTTTGCCGCGCACCACGGCGATTTCCACCTTCGCCAGCCCGCGCTCGTTGATGTACATGCGCAGCGGCACAATCGTAAAGCTGCGCTGGGTGGCCGCCGCGTACAACTGCGCAATCTCGCGGCGGTTGAGGAGCAGCTTGCGTGCGCGCCGCTCCTCATGGTTGAAGCGGTTGCCCTGCTCGTAATGGGCAATGTGCACATCCAGCAGCCACGCCTCGCGCTCTTTGATCAGCACGAAACCCTCTTGCAGGCTCACCTTGCCGGCGCGCACCGACTTGATCTCCGTGCCGGTCAGCACAATGCCGGCGTCGTAGGTCTCTTCGATGAAGTATTCAAAGCGCGCCTTGCGGTTCGTCGCCACGGTGCGCGGCCCGCGGGCTGCGTCTTTCTCTTTTGCCACGATCCTCTCCACCTACTCGACTGGCAGTTCCCCTACCACCCCGCCCAGCAGTTCGATGGCCTTGTCCAACTGCGGATCGACGCCGGCTTCACGCTGCTCGTCGGTGAACTCCACCACGACGTCCGGTTCGAGACCCTTGCCATCGATGGTGCGGTCGTCGGGCGTAAACCAATTGGCGATCGTCACGCGCAGAATCGAGCCGTCGCTCAACGTCTGCGGGAGCTGCACGCTGCCCTTGCCAAAGGTCGTGACGCCGACCAACTGGCCCCGTTCGTGATCCTGCACCGCGCCGGCCACGATCTCGCTGGCGCTGGCGCTGGCCTCATTGACCAGCACAACCAGCGGCAGATCCTTGATCTCGGCCTGGTTGCGCGTCGTGTAGACTTCTTCCGTGCCGTCGGCGAAACGTTCGATCAACACATCGGTGTCTTCCAGGAAGACGCTGGCAACTTCCACCGCCTGTTCCAGCAGCCCGCCAGGGTTGCCGCGCAGATCGAGGATGAGGCCGGCCGGCTCATCGGCGAGCGCGTCCTTCACCGCCTGGCGCACCAGTTGACCGGCGTTCTCGTTGAACGAATTCAGCCGGATGTAGGCCAGGTTGCCGCCCACGGTGTCCGTGGTCAAGGTCGGGATCTCGATGCGGTCGCGGACGATCTCGATTTCCAGCGGCTCCTCTTCCCCTTGCCGCACGATGGTCAGTTTGACCGTGGAACCCTTCGGCCCGCGGATTTTCTGCACCGCCGAGGTCAAGTCCGTGCCGATGATCTCCTCGCCGTCCACCTCGATCACCAGGTCGTCACGGCGGACACCGGCGTTCCACGCCGGCTGATTCTCGAACGGTTCGACAATGATCAGCGTGTCGAAGGTCTGGTCCCAATCCACCCGTGCGCCGATGCCCTCGAAACTGCCCTGGAGGTCGCTGCGGAAGAAGTCGGCCTCATCCGGCGTCATGAAGGAGGTGTTGCGATCCTCGAATTCGCCGATCACACCGCGGATCGCGCCGTAGGTGGCCGCCGCGGCGTCGGGGCGTTCGCCATAGAAGTCGCGATAGAGTACGTCCATCGCCTCCCAAAAGATGTCGAAGGTCGGGTAGAGGTCGTTGCCATCGTCGCCCTGGCTGGCTGCGGCCGCGGCGGCAGGCGTCGCCGTGAAGTGGCCGGCGCCAAAGCCAATGCCAAAGCCGGCCGCAAAGACCAGCGCCACCACCACAATGGCAACCACACTCAACAGGCAAGAGCGGCCCCCGGAGCCACCCGAACTGGTTGGAAGCGAATTATCTGTCATGCAAACCGGATCCTTTGAACAGGGCGATTGTCAATGGTTGATTGTCAATGGCCAATTGCCAATTACTAATTATGTATACTTCGAGCGGACGGAGAGCGCATTTTTATCACCCTCTCACCCCCTCACCTTATCTGGTGTCAGACTTCGCGCGCTTCAGCTATTCGGACAGCAAGGCGGCGATGGCTGCTTGCAGCGCATCTTCGCCTTCGGCGACGGCAATGTCCGGCGTCAACCCCTGCCCGCTGATCTGCTGACCGGCGGGCGTGAGCCACTGGCCGTTGGTTACGTGCAGGCTGCTCAGGTCACTCAACTCGTGGATCAACTGCACGCTGCCTTTGCCGAAGGTCTTTGCGCCCACCAGCCGGGCGCGGCCATGCGCCTGCAGCGCGCCGGCCACGATCTCGCTGGCACTGGCCGATGCGCCATCCACCAGCACCACCAGCGGCGCGCCATCCGCCAAATCGCCGGGCGTCGCCTCGAACGAATTCGTGATGCCACCCGCCTTCTCCTCGCGCACAATCAGCCCCTGCTCCAGCCACAGGTCAGTCTGGCGCACGGCTGCGTCGAGCAGCCCGCCGGGATTGCCACGCAGATCCCAGACGAAGCGCGTGGCCCCAGCCGCTCGCAGCTCGGCCAGCGCCTCCTCCATTTCAGCAGCGCTGCGTTCGCTGAAAATC
>JAPKMV010000781.1 GCA_026645635.1 Caldilineaceae bacterium | reverse complement strand
TCGCCGGCCCGCACCCCGTCGCCGGGCGTTGCCTGTTTGTCCAGCATCAGCGGGGGCAGCGCATAGGCGTATTTCACCGTCGCGTCTTCCCAATATTCACCGTACCCGAGGTGCGGGTCGCCAGCCGCGTCCAGCGCCAGGGCGATTTGCCAACTGAGCGGCGACGCGTGATCGACAACTTGAAACGTCCATGCCCCACCTTCCCGCTGCGCATAGCGCACTTGATGAGCGCTGAGGTGACCATAACCGATGTGCGGATTATCGTCGGCGTCCAGCGCCAGCGATGTGCCCCACCCATCGCCGGCGCCGGTGAGGGTGTCGACGTCCCACGCGCTGCCTGTCCACTGCGCATACTTCAGCCGCCAATCGTCCGCATCGTGGTAGCTGATGTGCGGGCGCCCGGCGCTGTCCAATGCCAGCGACGCGTAGCCGCCCACATTGCCGGCGTGATCGACCGTCTGGATGTCCCACGCAGCTCCAGTCCAGCGGGCGTAGCGCAAATCCTGGTCGAGGCCATCGTGGTAGGCGAGATGGGGATTCCCGTCACCATCGAGCGCCATCGCCAGGCTATATTGAGCCGTCGGATCGACGGCGCGGCGCTCCCACGCGCTGCCTGTCCAACGGGCAACCGTGAGGCCGGCGCTGGGCGGCCCGAAATAGGCGACAAGCGGCCGATCAGCCGGGTCCATCGCCAGTGCGAGTTCCAGCCCGGCGTCGCTGCTGCTGTCGAGGCGCTGCGTCGCCCATGCACTGCCGGTCCAATTCGCGTACATAATGGCGTGATCTGCTGCATCCCTGAAATGGTAGACGATGTGTGGCCGGCCTGCGCCATCGAGCGCAAGCGCCGAGAAGGTGCTCCACACATCATCAGTCACCAGTTGGCTCGTCCAGCCTCCACCCACCATGTGTGCATAGACCAGCATCTGACCGTCGCCGGTTTGGGGGTCGGGCCAAATCATGTAGGTGAAATGAGGATTGCCGTCACCGTCCAGCACCAGGTCGCCAAACATGGCCAGCGGTGAGGGGCCGGCAACCGTCTGGTGTTCCCAGTCGGCGTCGGCTGCGGCGAGTTGCCGCGGCGCCGGGGCGGCTGCAGTTACGGCAGAAGCAAGAATGCAGGTCAAGAACAGCACGCACAGCACGCCACCAAGTTTCATGTTTGACCTCCTTCGCCCGCACGAGCGAACGTTCCAGGCAGTCACTACACTCAGAGCATACTCCCAGCCAAAGCGCTGCGTCAAGGGGGCTGGCATAATTGACAATCTCCGCACCGCGTAGAACAATGGCCGTATGTCTGAAATCCTCGCCGGGCTGAACCCGGAGCAAATCAAAGCGGTAACAACGGTGCATGGCCCTGTGCTGGTGCTGGCGGGGCCTGGCTCCGGCAAAACCCGCGTGCTGACGCGGCGCATCGCCTACCTGATCGACGAGGCGGGCGTGGCGCCGTGGCACATCCTGGCGGTCACTTTCACCAACAAGGCCGCGGGCGAAATGCGCGGGCGCGTCGAGGCGATCTTCGTCGAGAAGTTTGGCCCGCCGCCGCCAGGGCAGCCCCCGCGCCTGGGCGGGCTGACTGTCGGCACCTTTCACAGCCTCTGCGCGCGCATCCTGCGCGTGGAGACCGACGCCATCGGTTTCCAGCCGAACTGGGTGATCTACGACAGCGCCGATCAACTGGCCCTCGTGCGCAACCTGATGCGCGACATGAACCTGGACGAAAAGCGCTTTGCCCCGCGCGCGGTCCACGCCTTTATCAGCAAAAAGAAGAATGAACTTGAATTGCCCGGCGCGGTCAAGGCGACCAGTTACTTCGACGAGATTGCTGGGCGCGTCTATGCCCGCTACCAGGAGGCGCTGCTGCTCAACAACGCCATGGACTTCGACGATCTGCTGCTCTTCACCGTGCTGCTCCTGCGCCAGAATCAGCCGATCCGGGAAAAATATCAGCAGAAGTGGCGCTATCTGCTGGTGGACGAGTTCCAGGACACCAATGCCGCACAGTACGAGATGGTGCAGCTCCTGGCCGGCGCCCCGACCAACAACCGCAATCTCTTTGTCGTGGGTGACGAAGACCAGTCGATCTACCGCTTCCGCGGGGCAGACTACCGCAACGTGCAGCTCTTCCGCCGCGATTTCCCCGACGCCCAGGTCGTGCTGCTCGAACAGAATTATCGGAGCACGCAGACCATCCTGGATGTGGCGAATTCGGTCATCGCCAACAACCGCAATCGCACGCCCAAGCAACTGCGCACCGACAACGCCGCCGGCCTGCCCGTCCATGTGCGCGAGGCGTACAACGAAATCGAGGAAGCTGGCTTCGTGATGGACGAGATCCAGAAGCTGATCGCCTCCAAAGCCTTCACGCCCGGCGACTTCGCCATCACCTATCGCACCAATGCCCAGAGCCGCGCGTTAGAAGAGGCCTGCGTGCTGCGCGGCGTCAAGTACAAGCTGATCGGCGCCACGCGCTTCTATGAGCGCAAGGAGATCAAGGACGCGCTCGCCTACTTGCGGCTGATTCACAATCCCAGCGACGGTGTGGCGCTGGGGCGCATCATCAATGAGCCGCCGCGCAGCATCGGCGCCAAGACGCTGGAG
>JAPKMV010000780.1 GCA_026645635.1 Caldilineaceae bacterium | reverse complement strand
CGCTCAGGCTGCCGTAGGGCAGGTCGCCGCAGCGGTCTTTCAGCGCCTCGGGCAGCAGGCAGGGCGGCTGCGGCCGCGTGGTGGTCACCGGCTCCATGTAGCGGGCATCCGGGTCGGTCACGCTCACCAACTTGGCGATGTACATGTCCTGGATGGCGACGTGGTCTTCAGGCCGGATCTCGATCGTACCCTTCGGCCCGTCGAAGCTCATGCCCTCGAAGGCGGGGATCAGCGCCGCGGCGCTGGCGTCGCCGCCGGTGGCCTGCAGACCGTGCACCAGCATCAGCGCGGCATTGAAGCCGTCGGCGTCGAAGAGGTCCGGCGCCAGGCCATAGCGGGCGCGGGTCTCGGCGACCATCCAGTCGTTGATCGGGTTCTGCGGCAGCGCCCAGTTGTAGAGAATGCCGCTCGTCGTGCCGATGGCATTGGCGAAGAAGGCGGGCAGCGCCACGTTGTCCACGAAGGTCGCGCCCAGGGCCATCTCCTCGGTGACGCCGGTGTCGGTCGCCGCCTGCATCATCGGGATGAAGCCGCCGCCGGCCCAGGTGACGATGTAGGCTTCGGCGCCGGAGTCGAGAATCTGCTCCATGTAGGGCGTGAAGTCGGTGGTGTCCGCCGGCGCCAGGATGTCATCGGCCACGAACTCGCCGCCGTTGAGCGTGCAGGAGTCGCGGAAAGCCGCCGCGCTGCCCCAGCCGAAGTTGTAGTCCGGCGCAATCTGCACCAGGCTGGTGTACTGCGTCGGCAGGTACTCGCACAGGTTCATCGCGTCCTGGTAGTTGGAGCGGCTGGTGCGGAAAGTGTACTCGTTGAAGCTGGCGCCGGTGATGTCGTTGGCCGCGGCCGGGGCCACGATCAACGGAATCTGGCTCTCGGCGGCGATGCCCTGGAGCGTGGCCGTGGCGCCGGAGGAGACTGTGCCCACGATGACATCCACCTGGTCGACGTCGATCAGCTCGCGCGCGACTGCCGCGGTGGTGTCGGGCGTGCTCTTGTCATCGCGCACCAGCACTTCGACCGTGCAGTCGCCGAAGGTGAAGGTGTTGTTCTGCGCCTGGGTGAAGTCGAACTTCTCACCCGCGGAGCCGGGTGCGCCCGCGGCGTATTCCATGCCCAGCATGAAGCTGCGCAGGATGTGCGCGCCGTAGATGGCCAGCGCGCCCGACGCGTCGGTGATCAGGCCGACCTTGATCGGCTCGGCGCAGGTGAGCGCCATCGGTTCGCCTGCAGCGACAGCGGCCGGCGCGGCGGCATCGGCTGGGGCCGGCGCTTCCGCCGCGGGTTCGGTGGCGGCGGGTGCGCTCGGTGCCGGTGCAGGCGCTGCCGGTGCGCACGCCGACAACAGCAGCGACAGCACGACGGCGAGCAACGTGATAGTACGGATCATTTTCATAGCAATGTGTCTCCTCGTGAACATGAATGAACTGGGCGCCAACTAAAGGTGAAAAGCAATCGGCCGGTGGACAGATCTTTGACGCAGAGGCGCAGAGATGCAGAGCAAACGCAGAGAAAGGCCCGAAGATATCTCCCCGACTTTTTCTCTGCGAATCTCTGCCGCTTTGCGCCTCTGCGTCAAGACATCCCCCTTCCAGCCGACTCCAAGATAAACTCACTCACCGCCTTTGCAGCTTCCTCCGGCGTCTCCAGCGGGAAGAAATGGCCTGCATCCGGCAGAATCTGCACCCGGCTGTGCGGGATCTGCTGCGCCAGCAGATCGGCGTTGGCCGGCGGCGCCACCGCGTCGTGCGCGCCGAACAGGATCAGCGTGGGCGCGGCGACGGCGGACAGCCGGTGCTCGAAGCACGCCTCCTCCCGCAGCAGCCCCAGCCCGATGGCAAGCTGCCCCTGGTAGCCGGCCGGGTCGATGGGGTTGGCCAGTCGCCAGGCGAGCCACTGCTCGATGATCTCCGGCTCGCGTGCGGCAAAGCCCGGCGCAGTGCTCACGGCCAGCCCGTTGCGAAAGCGCGTCACCGGGTCGCCGCTGGCGTCGGTCAGCACGGCCATCGCTGCGGGCGTAATCGGGACATGGCGCGGCCCGCCGAAGTTGGTCGCCGCCAGGATCAGCTTGCTCACCCGGTCGGGATAGGCCAGCGCCAGCGCCTGGGCGATGAAGCCGCCCATCGAATGCCCCATCACCACAGCCTGGTCGATGCCCAGCGCGTCGAGCAGCCCCACGGTGTCCGCGGCCAGCAACTCGGCGGTGTATGGACCGGCGGGTTTGCTGCTCTGGCCCACGCCGCGGTTGTCCGGCAGGATCACCTGGCAGTGCTCGGCGAGGAGCGGCGCCATTTTGTGCCACTGCCAGGCGGGATAGCCCAGCCCGGCCAGCAGCACCAGCGGTGTCCCCGCGCCCTGGGTTTCATAGTGCAGATCGATACCGTTGGTGTTTACGACTGGCATATCCAATCCTGATTGAACCAGCAGCAATATATGTCACGAATGACACGAATTTCTACGAATTTTGACAGATAGCTCTCTTTGCAATTCGTCAAAATTCGTGCAATTCGTGACCCAACACTCGCCGCTAAACTCAAACTCCAAAGAAACCAGAAGTTTTCGCAACGACATGAACACAATCCGCAGATGGCGCAGATGACGCAG